>JBBPYT010000229.1:0-3379 GCA_038199665.1 Hyphomicrobiales bacterium | reverse complement strand
GTGGTTTGAAGGCGGCGTATCGAGGCGGGTGTCCAGCCTGCCAGAACCTCTCACCGAGAGCGATACGCCATGAACGAGCCTATCAATGTTGTCCGCCTTCGTCAGCCTGACGATATCGACGATCCCCTGACCAATGTGCTGCGCGCCGGTGCGCGGCGGCTGCTCGCTCAAGCGGTTGAACTGGAAGCCGAGGCGTTCCTGGCCTGCATGCAGGAGCTGCGGCTGCCGGACGGGCGGGCTCGCCTGGTCCGGCACGGCCATGGACCCGAGCGGCCGATCCAGACCGGGATCGGTGCTGTCGGGGTCGCCCGGGTGAAGATCCGCGATCGTGGGGCTGCATCGGATGACGACCGGGTCCGATTCTCGTCGGCTATCCTGCCGAAATGGTCGCGGCGAACACGCAGCCTGGATGCCGTGTTGCCTGTCTTGTACCTTCGCGGTGTCTCGACCGGCGACTTCCAAGAGGCGTTGACGGCCCTTCTAGGCAAGGACGCCCCGAACCTGTCGCCCTCGGTCGTCAGCCGTCTCACGGCCGAATGGCAGGCCGAGTATGCGCGCTGGCAGACGCGGGACCTGTCCGCACGGCGATATGTCTACGTGTGGGCCGATGGCGTCTATTTGCAGGCTCGGATGGAGAACCAGGCGGAATGCATGCTGGTGCTGATCGGGGCGACCCCCCGAGGGTAGGAAGGAGTTGCTCGGCTTCCAAGTCGGGGTCCGGGAAAGCGCCCAAAGCTGGCGCGAACTGCTCGTCGAGGTGAAACGCCACGGCCTGACCGTCGCGCCCGAACTGGCGATCGGGGACGGCGCGCTCGGCTTCTGGAAGGCCGTCGAGGAGATTTATTCCGGCACGCGGCACCAGCGCTGCTGGGTGGGGCTGTTGATAAACCCGACCCGGTCTTTGCGGGGGCTGAAACAGTCTGATTCACTCGGCGCTGCGGCAATGTGCGGGGGTGGTGACGATGCTTGGGCGCAAGGAGCGCGATCAGCTGCAGCTATTCATTTCCGGATCATTGCGCCAGCTCGTGCCGGATGAGCATATTCTGGCCCGGGTCGATCGAGTTCTCGATCTGACTTGGCTTCATGACGAAGTGGCTGACCTTTACTGTACCGACAATGGTCGGCCTGGAATCGATCCTGAGGTCGCGGTTCGGCTGATGCTTTCGGGGTTCCTGCTCGGGATCGTTCATGATCGGCGGCTGATGCGCGAAGCCCAGGTCAACATCGCGATCCGCTGGTTCGTAGGCTATGAACTGCACGAGGTGCTTCCGGACCACTCCTCGCTGACCCGGATCCGGCAGCGTTGGGGTGCCGAGCGGTTCCGACGCATCTTCGAACGCACCGTGAAGGCCTGCATAGCCGCGAAGATCGCCACCGGCGAGATTGTGCACGTCGATGCTTCTTTGATCCGCGCCGACGTCAGTTGGGAAAGTCTCGTGAAGCGTCATGCCGATGACGTTGAGCGCGCGAACCAACCTATTGACGAGGAGGCGGAGATAAAGGGCAGGCAGTCCGGAAAATACAAGAAGGTGTCGATCACCGACCCCGACGCCAGCATGGCGACCACGGCCCGCAACCGTCGCCTGGAGCCCTGCTACAAGCAACATGCCGCTGTCGACGATGTCCGTGGGGTAATCCTCGACGTGGAGGTGACGACCGGGGAGATCAACGAGGGACAGCTTATCGAAGAGCGCATCGATGCCACCATGGCAACGACGGGCGTCGCCGTCGCCACGGTCACGGCCGATGCCGGTTACGCCTATGCCAAGGTCTATGGTGCGATGGAGCGGCGGGGGATCGACGCGGTCATTCCGGCGAAGGTCGATCCGATGCGAAGCGCAGTCCCGCTGCGCCGGTTCAAGTTCGATCCGAAAACTGACAGGGTGAAGTGCCCGAGAGGCAAGATCCTGCGACCAGGAAAGGTTCACGGGCACGGCCGGTTCTTCACCGCCCGCGTTCGTGACTGTCGGTCCTGCCCGCTCGCAACGCGATGCTTGCCAAAAGGACGGAGCGTGCGCACCGTCATGATCAGCACCGACTATCCAGCGCTGCTACGAGCTCGACGGCGACGCGATCGCTGGTCGGCCGAGGACCAGCGCCTTTACAGACGCCATCGATGGCGCTCGGAAGGATTCCACGGCGAGGCAAAGACCTGGCATGGGCTGGCGCGGGCCGTCCGGCGTGGAATTCAAAACATGAAAATCCAGGCCTACCTGACCGCCGCCGCAATCAACCTGAAGCGGCTCGCCGCCACTCTGCTGGCAATTCTCCTGACCATTGTCGCGCAAGACCGTTTTTTGGACACTCGCGAAACAGAAGCTGCCTGAAAATAGCGAAACGCGCCCGGCTCCGCTTGACGAAAGTTCCGGCATCGCCGACCCAACAAGCAGTTCTTCAACGACCCCCGGTTGCAGAGGAAGTTCCTCGTGCGGTCATAGACGTGACGATCGACGGCTTCGTAGGCCGAGGCAAGGCCGCCATAGGAGAAGTACGCGGACCAACCGACCAGGAGGCGGTTCAGTCGCGTTCGCACTTCGGGCCAGGCGCCCTTGTTACCCGGTCTCAGCAGCGCGCCGATCTTCGTCTTGACCCGCAGCACGCTCTTCTTGGATGGGAGTTGTTCCGCATCCGAGGCGCGCGCCTCCGCCTCAATGAAGCGGGCGTCAATAGGAAAATGCACTTGCGTTGAAATATTGCATCATCCCTTGACGAGAACCAGCTTGGCGGCGGCGCTTAAGTGATGATCATCACCCCACTGTCGTAGCAGCCATGGAAAAAACTGATCGGCCGGTTGCGGCTTGTCACTCAGCGTCAGGGGTCGAGTGCTGGCGAGGGCGATTAGCAGGAGCGGGAACGGACCGCCGGCAACGGGATGGGAAATCGACACGTCGAAATCCCGGGCGTGGTCGCTCTTGCGCAGGGCGCCGGACAGGTCGGTCACCAACCCATCCTCTCCGACCTGCAAAAAGACGACGCTCCGATCCCCAAGCCCGGTTATCTCTCCAGAGAGCGGCTGCCCGTTGCTGATCATCGTGCTCTTCACGAATAGCACGGGCGCGTCGGCGTCGTTGCCATAGATCGTGCGGAGAAAGTCGACGGCGGCGCATTGGCGCGACCAGACCACGTGACCCGTAATGTCCAGAGCGATGCCTGCCGTCCGGGTGACCGCTTGGTCGAGCTGGTTGAACGCATAGCTGGAGCTTGCGAAGCCGTCGATGCCCACGGCGTCACTACGGATCATGACAGGGCGGGCAAAGAAGCACGCAGTATCGCGGAAACCGGCGAGTAGATTCTTAATCTGTTTGGTCCTTTCATTCAACGCGCTATCGGCCGGAAACGGCGGGAGGATAGAAACGGGCTGGGCCTGCGGCCCGCTTTG
>JBBPYT010000228.1:0-12766 GCA_038199665.1 Hyphomicrobiales bacterium | reverse complement strand
TTCTCAGCGGCCTTGAAGCCGCGACGCAGTCGGGCGGCAAGAAGCCTGCCGATCAGAGCATGAGGGCGACCTCGAGAACATCGCCGAAGCCGTCATCTCTGGACAAGGAGGAAGGGCGTGCGGCAGAGATCCTCAAGCGAAATGCTGCCAAGGACACCGGAACCGCCTCGTAAGCGAACGAAATCAGGGCACGCCGCCTGGCCGACTCGCCCAGCGTCGGATGCTCGGCGGAGAGCGGCGCCGGAAGGCATCGCAGCCTCTCCGTAGGACTCGAACCTGCGGCCTGAGTTGCGGTCTGCGCTTGGTTTCATATCGCGTCCAAGTGGCACTCCGCCATGCCGATTCTCACCGCGTTCGGGGCGCGCTATGCCGCTTCGTGATGGAACCCAATACGAGGGGGTCCCTCCTGCTCGGGGCATCTGGCAGAAGTCGAGGAGGTGGCGCCGTCGTAACCGAAAAGTGAACGATTGCCGGCTCGACATGTTGGGTTCCTTCATGTCAACTTACGTCGGTGATCGCCTCGATGTGTTCCGGGGCCAGATGGATCCAGCGGTGGTCGGGCTGATCGAGAGCGGTCGAAGACTTGATTCTACGGAATACAAGCGGATCGAGCGGCTCCGCACGGCGATGTGGCCGGATCTTTGAGGCTTGTTCGGCCACTACGGATCCTCCCCCCGACTGGCGCGGCCACGATGGCACCTGTGCATGTAACCGACGACGACTTCCGGCGGGACCCACCGTCGCTATGGCGGCATGGACCTAGCGGCGCCTTTCAATCTCGTCTCCGTCTGTCCGGCTGCCTCCGTGCCGGTCGGGATGCCGGCTTTCGCCGACGTATTCGAGAAAGCGCTCGGCCTCGATCTTCTTCCCTTTCAGTGAGTTGGAGGAAACATCATGAGTGCACATCCACGCGCCCATGCGGATGACGACGAACAGGGCCGCCCTGCCAACCACGGGCATCACCACGCCCCGCCGGAGGACATTCTCGTCAGGGTAAGGGCGCTCGAAGCCCTCCTCGTGGAAAAAGGACTCGTCGATCCTGCGGCGATGGATGTCCTCATCGACGCGTACGAGCACAGGATCGGCCCGCATATCGGCGCGAGCGTCGTCGCACGCGCCTGGACCGACCCGGACTTCAAGGCACGCCTCCTCAAGGACGCCAATCTGGCCTTGGAGGAGTTGGATGTCTCCCGGCTCCAGAGCGAAGATATGATCGTCCTCGAGAATACGCCCGAGGTCCATCACGTCATCGTATGCACGCTCTGCTCCTGCTATCCCTGGGGCGTCCTTGGGCTTCCGCCGAACTGGTACAAGTCGCCCCCGTACCGATCCCGCGTCGTGCGGGAGCCGCGCAAGGTCCTGCAGGAGTTCGGCTGCGACGTGGCGCCGGAAACCGAAGTGCGGGTCTGGGACTCCACTGCAGAGCTTCGATACATGGTCCTGCCCGAGCGACCTGCCGGGACGGAAGGAATGACGCGGCACGAACTCGCGGCCCTCGTCACGCGCGACTCGATGCTGGGCGTATCCAAGGTGGCCGCGCCCATCGAGGCCGCGACGGCCTGATCTGGCTGCGGGAGGACTCAACGATGAACGGCGTTCACGATTGCGGCGGAATGGACGGCCTCGGCCCGATACGACGAGTGTCGAACGAGCCCGTGTTCGCCCATGACTGGGAGCGGCGCACCTTTGCCCTCATGCTGGTCGCTAACGCGAACAGCTACTGGAACATCGACGAAAGCAGGCACTTCATCGAGAGGTTGGACGCAGTCCACTACTTGCAATCCACCTACTACGAGCACTGGATCCACAGTATGGAGGCCATGCTGATTGAAAAGGGCGTCATCACGCAACAGGAAGTCGATGCCAAGATCGCCGCCTTTTCCGCCAAGCAGGGGACCCAGCAATGCCGGTGATGCGACCCGACGATGTGGGGCTGATGGTCAGGGAGGGCTATCCCCTCAAGCTTGATCTGCCGATCGAGCCGCGCTTCCGCGAGGGCGATCGCGTCCTCACCCGCAACCTCAACCCCCACCACCATACGCGGCTGCCGCGGTACGCGAGGGCGAAGCTAGGAACGGTAGTTCGGGACCACGGCGTTTATCCATTTCCCGATACGAATGCCCATGGCGAAGCGACGCCGCAGCACGTCTATGTCGTGCGCTTCACCGCCCGCGAAATCTGGGGCAACTCGGCGGCCGTGACCGACACGCTCTGCTTGGACCTATGGGACGACCACCTGGACCCCGCTCCCGAGGGCAGGTGATCCTCAGAATCGGAGACCGGCCATGTCTTCTCCTTGCCTCGTTGCGCCATTCATTCCCCGAGATGCTGACGGCCCAGTGTTCTCGGCGCCGTGGGAAGCGCGCGCCTTCGCCCTTGCGGTCAAGCTGCACGAGGCAGGACACTTCGCCTGGAACGAATGGGCTTCGACGCTGAGTGCCGAGATCGCACGGTCCGAGCATGCTGGCGAGGGTCACGCGGATAACTACTACGAATGCTGGGTCGCGGCGCTCGAACGTCTGCTCGCCCGGAAGCAGATCGTCTCGGCCGACGATCTCGGAAGCTCGATGGAGCTGACGCGCCGGACATGGCCCCACCCAGACCATGTCGCGCGGCGCGAGCCGATCGCGCGCTCGCTCCCCTTCAGCGCAGTGTGATCGACATCGGCCCAGATCTCTCGCCGCAATCGTCGCCCGAGCCCACACGGTGCTTGAGATCGACGCTCTGGCGTTGGTGACATCGAAGGAGGACTCAAGTGGGGCGTAAGGTGCGCTGCTTATGTCGATGGGGATCTGGCGAGGGCGAGGTCAAAGCTCTACTGGAGTCCCAGGAATTGATCCTGCGTGGAGACCTCAAGCGGCGTATTCCTGTTCCGGACCTGGCGCACGTTCGCGTGGAAAACGACGGCCTCTGTCTCGATTTCGGTTCCGAGCGGATTTTTCTGGCCCTTGGCGTCGAAGAGGCGACGCGCTGGGCAAAGAACATCGCCACGCCTCCGCCCACCCTCCGTGAGAAGATGGGAGTTGGCCCGACAGCAAAGGCCTTCGTTATTGGCCGGGTCGCTGCTCCCTCTCTCGAAGATGCGCTTCAGGGCGCCATCGCGATGGCTCCGGCGGAGGCCAAGCTGTCGGTGGCGGTGGTGGCTGATGAGCCGGAATTGATGGAAGCGATATGGGCGCATTCGCAGTTGCCGAAGGGGTCTCCAATCTGGATCGTTCATGGTAAGGGTCGGGCCGCCGTCTTCGGCGAAAGCGCAGTGCGAGCCGGGATGCGGGCCGGCGGCTTCGTCGACACGAAAGTCGCTGCTGTATCCGCTGAGCTCACCGCGACCCGCTTTTCAAGGCGAGCTTCTTGAGGCCGGTTTGGGCCGACGATATGTTGCTTGCTTCGCCAACGCCGTTCGACGATCAGATACAAAATCGGTTCGGCAAAACCAGCCCGGCAAACGGCGACCTCTATGTGGGCTCGCTCAGTTCAACCACCTCGCTCCGGCGAACACCGACCGCATTCGCCAGCAGGTCGAGACGGTCCGCCACGACCTCGCTGTCCGGAACCCGAGCCGCGCGCCCGACTTCGAGGCGGACGCAGTCGGACCCGATCCGCAGGCGCGAGCCTGCCAGGACCTCCGGGACGCCAGCCGAAAGGCGGTAGGCCAGCGTGATCGTGCGGCCGAGAATCTGGGCGCGCCGGCGCCCTGTGCGCGGTAAAAGGTCGATGGCGGGAGCGAGATAGGGATCGTCGGCCTTCCCGCCGTAGCGGGCGTGGATCGCGGCCGCGATGAACACCCGTTCGGCGTGATCAACTCCGATGAAGGGGAACCGCAGCAGCCGGCGATAACTTTCCTCCGCACGCAGGTCGGGGTGGTCGCGCCAGGCGAGGTCGGAGAGGGCGCACACCGCCACTCGAAGGCGCGTCTCAGCCGGCGTCTCGCCTGGGAACAGTTCGGCGGTCCAGGGCACCAGGGCGGGCGCGAAATCGGGCACGCGCGCATTCGGCAGGCCGACCAGTTGGGCACCCTCGACAAGCGGATCGAGGTAGCGTTCGGGCAGCGACAATTGCGAGTAAAGCCAGCCCTCGCGCAGCCCGAGCGCGGAAAACACCACCCTTTCTGGCGCGAGGCGCTTGAGCACCCGGTCGAGCACCAAGGCCGCAGCCGGAAGCGTGCGGGCGCGCCGCGCCGGAACAGCGGAGAGCGCCGCCAAATTCGAGGCGGGGGAACGCCACAAGCTTTTGGCAAAGCCTCGCGCTGCCTCGACCTCCAGTGCGTAGCCGTGCACGACGGGAACTGGAGCCCCCTTGGCGGCCATATGCGCCTTGGCCAAGGCGCGCCAGCCGCCACCTACGGCATAGAACACGGGATTGGTCAACGCCGGGGGCAAGCCATCTCGAAGCAGTGCATCGACACGGCGTTTGGCGTAGTCCGGCCCTTTTTCGAGCAAGGCTTCGACCGGCAAGGCGCCCAGCGGCAAACTGACCCAACGTTCGCCGACACGGTCGTCGAGCGCCTCCGCGACCTCCAGGCTGCCGCCGCCCATGTCGCCAACGAGACCGACGGGGCGGAAGAAGCCCGAGATCACGCCGAGTGCCGCATAGCGCGCTTCTTCAGCGCCGCTAAGAATGCGAACTTCGAGGCCGGTTTCCGCCGTGATGGTAGCGGCGAGACCAGGGCCATTGGTGGCCCGCCGCATCGCCTCGGTCGCGGTCGCGTCGAGACGCGTGACTCCCATGGCATCCGCGATGGCGCGGAATCGCCGGAGGGCCTCGACGGTGCGGCGGAAGTTCTCGGGCTTGATTGCCCCGGTCTGCGCCAAGCCCTCGCCCAGGCGGCAGAGCGACTTCTCGTTGAATCGCGGCAAGGGCGCCCGGCCCAACTGGTCGTAGACCACAAGACGCACGGAATTGGAGCCGATGTCGACGACACCGTAAGGGGCGCGATTGGCGCGCCCGGAACGTCCGGGGTTGAGATCGAGCGGCCGGGCGATCCCGTCCGGCAAGGTTGCGACCGTGCCCATGTGCCCATCCCGCAAAAAAGGTCGGCGTTCATCGCAGCCTATCCGAATGGCCGCTTGTGGGGAATGCGGCCATCAAAATAATAGAAAGCGAAGTGGCAACCTGGCGATCTCAACCACGACAGCAATGTTCCGTACCCTCAGGCTATTCGCTACTTCCAGTCCCGGTAGAATATCCCGTCATTGAAAAGCCTTTCCGAGGCCGAGCGGATGGCCTTCATGCTTCCATCCGTATATTGTTGGAACGCATTAAGTAATTTGATCGCACCCTTCAACTTGTCTTTCAATTTGTCGTACTCTCCTCGCCTTCTCAACAACGGTGTCGATTTATTTCACGTTCTTTCTGCATGCAGAACCTCCTCGGCATCGAAGTAAGCCCGATACCGTCAGGACTTTGCCGCCGCCCTTTGCGAAGGGCTTCACTGATTCGGCTACTTTCGCAGTATCCTCCACGGCTTCCAGGCCAATTCTTACGCCCTTCGCGACCGCGGCCGTTTTGTCATCGCGCTTGTCGCGAGCAAGAGCATTTGGGCCGGCGCCAAGCGGGCGTGATCGCGGAACTCGTCCTCGCGCCTCGCCGTCAGACGTGCACGTCGCCGTGGGCGAGTTCGCCCGCGTCCACATAGCGCTGGAGCGCCGCGTAGAGCACCCAGCCATAGAAGGCCATGACCACGGCGAGAACCAGCCAGCCCGGCAAGGGCCCGAGCGCCGCATTGTGCAGGCTGTCGGCGAACGAGAAGGCAAACTCGGCATTGCCCGCGCCGGGCTGCAGCTTGCCGGAGGTGATCTTGATGAGCCACGCCAGCAGCAGGATCAGGAACATCCAGCAGTAGTTCCGACGCAAGCGTCGCGACATCGCCGCGCGTCGGCTGATCAGAAACACCGGCCGGCGCAGGTCGTCGCCCAGGATGCGCGTCCACCCGGTGTCGAGGTCGGGCACGGGCGCGAGGATCTGGGCGTAATAGTTGCGCTCCAGCAGACGCACCCGGGCGCGGTAGACGTCGAAAAAGCGATACCGACGCGCCTCGATCGTCAGCAGCAGCAGGATCAGGAGCATGGCGAACAGCAGCACCCCCTGATGCGCCGTCGGCGTCGAGAGCGAGACCGAGAGCATGGCCGCAACGACCGTGATGGCCCAGTTGGTGGTCCGGTCGATGCGGTCGCGCCAACCCGCCATGCGGGCGATCTCGGCGCGGTGATAATGCGCCATGACATTAATGAACTCGGCCGGAGTGCTGGGGAATACCGGCGCCGTCAGGCTCGGTCGGGGCGCGGGCGCCGCGCCTGGCTCCATTGCGAGGCTCATTGGCGTTCCTCCGTCGGTCGCAGCTTATGCTGGCGCGGGACGCATTATGGCCCGGCGTGCGCCGGTTGCGCAGACGGGGCTCACCGCACGGCGCTCGCCTCGACCTCGGCCTTGGTGGACCGATGTTGTTTATAGGCGTACCTTACAAGACCGTCCATTGATCGTGAAGGCCCTCCTGCGGCGCCCACCGATTGAGGATCGACCTGGTGAGTACCCTGTTTCACCGGACGACCGGCAAGGGATTGGGACCAGGTCAGCAGCGGTATGATGCACCGGGCACAAGAGCTGAGCATCAATCACAGCGATCATCGATGATAATCACCAAGATCAAACAACCAGTCTCATTTTCGGCCAACGCGGACCTTGGCGACCATCGATCATGCGCTAGGATTAAATGCGGACCGCCTCGTGGCACTGAATTGGCCTACTTCCGTTTAACCCTCATCAGGAGCAAGCCGCATCATGAGCCAGGACGAGACCGGCCAAAAGAAGGTCGAGAAACCGCACGAGCATTTCGAAGCTCCACACGAGGTTGTTCTAGATCCGGCGCTATCGAAGGAGCAAAAGCAGCAAGCTCTCGATCATCTGGAACAGGACGCCCGCCAACTCGCAGTTGCTTCGTCAGAAGGCATGTCTGGCGGTGAAGGCACCAAGCTGCAGGAGGTACTTACTGCCAAAGATGCACTCGATTTGCCACCGGTTGCCTATGCCTACAGCATCGTACTCCAGGACCTTCGATCGAGGCAGGTAGACAGTAAGAGCGACCTATTACGGCACTTGGCCGGGCAAGCGATATCGGCGTTGGAGGCCTTACAATTGGTTGAGACTACCGGTAGTGGGTCCGTTTGATTCCGAGCCCGAAGGCATCCACAGGTCCCCACTCGGCTCTCGGAGTGCCATCCGCCTGTCACCTGTGGTTGGCGCGACCGACGCGGACCTGTGGGACTGTTAGGACAGTGTAGGGAAGAACGCTTCGGGCGCCCAAGGAGGAAGCGAGTGAACTCCTGATGGCGATGAGTTGCATGTTGCGGCCGATTGCCGAGCCATTGGGAACGAGCGCCTGGATCTGCCTAGCGCTCACCAACGCCCGTCGCCGGCAGCCGCCCCGTGTTGACCGATCCGCTTGTCGGTTGCCGCGAGCATGCTAAGAGTCTTCCGTAACAAGGGAGTGCTGTCCGATATAAGATCGGCAAACCGGGCAGCGACGCGCGTCTTCGGTCCCGCCGGTCGACACCGCCGGACGGGCTGGGTCGGCCGAGGTGTCGGGGAGAGAAGCCATGAATAAGGAAACGGCACGCCGCAATTTCCTCAAGCTTGGCACGGCAGGCGTCGCGCTGGCCGGGGCTGCGGCGGCTGCGAGCGTATCGCTCACGGCCGAGAGAGCCTATGCGCAATCGTCCCCCGGGAGCACACTCCGCACGGTGCTCGATCGCGGCAAGCTCATCGTGGGAACCGGAAGCACCAACGCTCCCTGGCACTTCGAGAACGACAAGGGCGAACTCGTCGGTATGGATATTGCCATGGCCAGGATCCTGGCCAAGGGCCTTTTCGACGACGAAAGCAAGGTGGACTTCGTGCAGGAAGATCCTGCCCAAAGGATCCCCAACATCACGACTGGCAAGGTCGATATCGCGATTCAGTTCATGACGGTCACGCCGCAGCGCGCCCAGCTGATCAACTTTTCCCGACCCTACTACGTTGAAGGCATTGCCCTGCTGACGCGCCCCGACGCGGCGAACAAGAGCTTCGACGCCCTCATCAAGGGAGGTGCGGACACCAAAGTGTCCATCCTGCAGAACGTGGATGCCGACCGTTACGTCCACCAGGTGCTGCCGCAAGCCCAGGTGCTACAGGTCGACACCCAGGCCAACGTTGTACAGGCCCTCGAATCGAAGCGTGTCGATGCCGCGGCCGTCGATCTGTCGACCGTGCGCTGGATGGTTGCCAAGAACCCCAACCGCTATGCCGACAGCGGCAAGACCTGGCAGAGCCAACTCTACTCTGCAGGTGTGCGGCAGGGGGATCTGGACTGGCTGACATTCGTCGATACGTGCTTTGACGTGGCCATGTTCGGCAATGACAGCGCCGTCTACGACGCGGCTTTCAAGGAATATTTCGGCGTCGACCTGCCGCCGCGCGTTCCCGGCTTCCCGACAATCTGAACGTGCTGCCAGCAAAGGCGGCCGGATGGGCTACCACCTCAATTTCACGCTGATCTGGCGCCATTTCGACAAGCTCTTGTCGGGGCTGATACTCAGCCTCGAACTGGCGATCCTCTCGGTCGCGATCGGCTGCGTGATCGGGCTCGTTCTCGCGGTTATCTACGTCTCGGGCGGCAGGGCCTTGCGGGCCGCCATCGCGGCCTATGTTGAGGTCATCCGCAATGTCCCGCTGATCCTGCTGGTCTACTTGGTCTTCTACGGTCTGCCGACCGTAGTCGACCTCTCCTACAGCGCCACGACCTCCTTCGTCTTGACTTTGTCGGCCTATGCGGGCGCCTACTTGGTCGAAGTTTTCAGGTCGGGCCTCGAAGCGGTGCCGCGCGGCCTCATCGATGCCGGCATGTCGATCGGGCTCACGCCGTGGCGGCGGCTCGTCCATGTGCGCCTGCCTGCCATGCTGCGCATCGCCCTGCCCGCCCTCTCGAATACCTTCGTGTCGCTCTTCAAGGACACGTCGGTAGCATCCGTGATCGCCGTGCCCGAGCTGACCTACGGCGCCCAATGGATCAATTTCAACACCTTCCGGATCATGGAAGTCTATCTGGTGGTGACGGGCATGTATCTCGTCACGGGCTACGCCATCCTGATCGGCTTGCGCGCGCTCGAACGCCGCTATGCGATCGGCGGCTGACATGCTGCAGCAGATCGTCTACGCCGCACCGTTTCTGCTCACCGGCCTGCTGACCACGCTCGCGGTTTCTGTCATCACGGTGGTACTGTCGCTGATCATCGGCGTGGTGCTTGGTGTGGCCCTCGTATACGGCCCCGCGCCCCTGCGCTGGGTCGTCCGAGGCTTCAGCGACATCATCCGCGGCATCCCGATCCTCGTGCTGCTGTTCTTCGTCTACTATGGCCTTCCGCTCACCGGGCTGAACCTGCAGCCTCTCGCGGCCGCTGTCCTGGGCCTGACCGTCTTCAAGGTGGCGCAGGTGGTAGAGAATGTGCGCGGGGCCATCGGTTCCATCCCCACCGGCCAGATGGATGCCGCCAAGTCGATCGGCTTGCCGTTTCCCGAGCGTCTCGTCTTTGTGATCGCGCCCCAGGCGATGCGCCGCTTCCTGCCGCCCTGGCTCAACGGCGTGACCGATGCCGTGAAGGGCTCCGCGCTGATCTCGCTGCTGGGCGTCGGGGACCTGATGTTTGCCATCCAGAAAGTGGTGGGCCGCACCTACGAGCCGTTGGCGCTCTACTGCTTCGGCGCGGCTCTCTACTTCTTGATCAACTATTCGCTCTCCCTGGGCAGCCGCGCGCTCGAGCGCCGCTTCAGCTATATCAGCGTGTGAGCAGGCCAGCATGGCGCCTTCCCGACCCGACGCGAACCCGCCTCTCCTGCGTATCCGCGGGCTCGTAAAATCCTTCGGCCAGACACACGTGCTGCGGGGCGTAGACCTTGATGTCGAGCGTGGCAAGGTCGTGGCCGTGATCGGTCCATCGGGCGGCGGCAAGACCACGCTACTGCGCTGCGTCAATTTCCTCGAAAGCTACGACGCGGGTTCGATCGCCATCGAGGGCCAGGAGGTCGGCTACCGTGACGCGGCCAAGCGACAGCGCCGCTCCGAACACGACCTCGCCCGGATGCGGGCCGGGACCGGCATGGTGTTCCAGCTCTTCAACCTGTTCCCGCATCTGACGGCGGCCGAGAACATCATGCTTGGCCTGACCAAGGTGCGCCGCCTCGGGCGCAAAGAAGCCCGCGCCAAGGCCCTGCACTGGCTCGGCCGGGTTGGTCTCATCGACAAGTCGGATCGCCTGCCGTCCGAGCTCTCGGGCGGCCAGCAGCAGCGGGTCGGTATCGCCCGCGCGGTCGCCATGGAGCCCAAGATCCTGTTGCTCGACGAGATCACCTCGGCCCTCGATCCCGAACTTGTGGGCGAGGTGCTGGATGTCGTGCTGTCCCTGGCCTCCGAGGGCATGACCATGCTGGTTGTGACTCACGAGATTGGCTTCGCGCGCGATGCCTCCCACCGCATTGTCTTCATGGCCGACGGGGTCGTGGCTGCCGAAGGCCCGCCGGCGAAGATTTTCGCGCCCGACCAGCAGAGCGAACGCCTGCGCACGTTCCTGGCGCGATTCAGTGCCGCCCATCGCTTGTGAAATCAGAAGAAGGGGCCCCGACCGACCATGTCACCCTATCAACGTCTTGAGGCGCTCGGGCTGTCGCTGATGACCCCCGCGGTGCCGGTCGCGACCTATGTGCCCTATGTGCTCACCGGCAGGCTCCTGTTCTTGTCGGGGCAAGGGCCGCGCCACGCGGACGGGCGACTGATGACCGGGAAGGTCGGGCGTGACCTCGGGGTCGAGGAGGCCTACGGCCATGCGCGGCTCACAGGCCTCAATCTGCTTTCGGTCGCCCATGCGGCCTTGCGCGACCTCGGCCGCGTTTCGCGCATTGTCAAACCGCTCGGGATGGTCAATGCCGCGCCTGACTTCACCGATCATCCCGAAGTGATCAACGGCTGTTCCGATCTGTTCGAAAGGGTCTTCGGGGGCGAAGCTGGCCACCATGCGCGTTCGGCCGTCGGCATGGCCTCCCTGCCGCGCAACATTTCGGTCGAGATCGAAGCCATTTTCGAAGTCGCGGAGACAAAGCCGTGAACGACCGGAACAACGCGCGAAACGTTGCCGATATCCGCGCCTCCCTGGGCGTCAGGCCGATCATAAACGTATCGGGGACGATGACAGCCCTTGGCGGCTCCATCATCGTGCCGGAGGCCATCGCAGCCATGGTGGCCATCGCGCCGCAATTTGTCGAAATCGACGCGCTGCACCGCAAGGCGAGTCGCGTCATCGCCCGTCTGACGGGCGGGGAAGCCGGATTCGTAACCGCTTCCTGCGCGAGCGGCATTGCGCTCGCAATCGGCGGCGCCATGACGCGCGACGATCTCCTCGCGATCGAACGGTTGCCCGATGACACGGCCGGCCTGAACACCGAAGTGCTGATCCAGGTCGGCCATATGGTGAGCTACGGCGCTCCGGTCGATCAGTCGATTCGCCTCGCGGGCGGCACGGTGGTGCCGATCGGCACGGTCAGCAGTAGCTATCCCTACCAGCTCGAGAACGCTATCACGGAGCTTACGGCGGCAGCGCTCTACGTCGTGTCGCACCACACGGTGCAGTATGGCATGATCCCGCTCGCGGAATTCGCGGCCATCTGCCGGGCCAAACAAGTGCCGGTGATCGTCGACGCCGCTTCGGAATATGACCTGAGGGGTTTTCTCGCCAAAGGCGCCGACGTGGTGATTTACAGCGGGCACAAGTTCCTCGGGGGACCGACCACCGGCATCGTGGCCGGCCGCAAGGATCTGGTGCGGGCAGCCTATCTGCAAAATCGTGGGATCGGCCGAGGCATGAAGGTCGGCAAGGAAAGTATCGCGGGCGTGATGGCGGCGCTGGAAGCTTGGGAGAACCGCGATCACGATGGCATCCGACAGCGCGAGCGAGCGGCCCTCGACCTGTGGCTCGGCGCGCTCCGCGGCCTCCGGGGAGTCGAGGCCGTGATCGTCCCCGATCCGACCGAAAATCCGCTCGACCGACTCAAGGTAGCGGTTCTGCCCCAGAGCGGATTTACGGCCGCCAGTCTCGCGGCAGCGTTGGCATCCAGCGATCCGCCCGTCATCGTGCGCGATCACGAGGTGGAGCGCGGCCATTTCTTCCTCGATCCCTGCAACTTGCATCCGGGAGAGGCGGAGATCGTCGCGGGCAGGCTTGTGGACACGCTTCGCTCCTCGAACGCTGCGCGCTATGCTGAAACTGAGCCTCGACGCGGCTTCGACTCGCTGCTCAATTGGCCGGACTGAACACCCGATTGCGATGGCACCAAACAGCTGTGCCGCAGTCGCCGTGAGTGGGCGCTTTTTCGGTTGATTGATAGCTAAGGGCGCAGAGCGAAAGCCATCTAGGGGATACAGGAAGACCTAACAAGCGCGCGCGGTCTTCGGCTCCTAAAATCACACAGACATCCTGGGCCATGACCGCAGACTCGCACGGCAACCACGCATGTGTGAATCCTATGTCTGTGGCAGTGCACTGGCGGTGCACCGACTGTCGATCCGCCGATTTACTTGGGCTGACGAGGCCCGAGAGGGCAGAGAGTTTCGTTCGGCGGCTCAGGCTGCCGCTAGAGCTGGTTCGTCCCTGTCAGCCCGCCCATTCGGGATATTGACGCGGATGAAGCCGGGGGTGCGCCCGGCCCGCGCATCAGCTCCGACTGCGTGGGGCCGGGCAGGGTC
>JBBPYT010000227.1:0-6036 GCA_038199665.1 Hyphomicrobiales bacterium | reverse complement strand
TGCTGCGAAAAGCCGCCGAACGCACCGTCGAGGCCACTTGGCGCCGTATTGCCAAACTCCTCAACCAATTCTCATCCACCGAATGCGCCAACTATCTCGTCAACTCAGGCTATGCGTCAGCCTAAAGTCATCAGGCTCTAGCGAACTGAAACAGTCCGAGCAAAGGTTCGCGAATAGGCCGCACCACGGCCGTAGACAAGACGAGCCCTCTGTTTACGCGACCGACCGGCCAAAAGGTGCCCACTGCGCGGATCTTTGTGGCGTCCACCGGTAGGGGGCTCAGGCGGCCGGCATTGCGCCCAAGCGGCCGGTCGGTATCTCGCGCGCGGGCAGCGGCGCGCCCGTCCTGGGCCGCGCCCCATGGCCGGTTCCGAGGGGCGCCTTCTCTTCGTGCGCCAAAGAAAAATGCCGTCCCCGCGAGGGGCCGGCATTTTCACGTGACGATCTTGGCCCATAAGTCGGCCCGGGAAGGCCGACCTATGCGGTCAGGTTCTCAGTAGGTGACGGGGCCACCGAAGGGAGCCTGGATGATACGGAACGGCACCTGGGCGATGGTTCCGGCAGCCTGGATCGGGGCACCGATGAAGGTGATCGGGGAGACCGTCGGATCGCCGTTCTCGACGACGAAGATCGGGCCCGAACGATCGACGGGCACGGGCTGCGCAAATCCTTCGTCGACCTTGGCCTGCTCAGGACCGGAATTCGCGTAGCGTACGGCAGTGACGCCACCCTTGCGGGGGCCACCACCGCCGGCGAACGCTCCACCGATAACCTGGAACGGCAGAGCGACGAGCGTGCTGGCCGCGCCAACCGGCGCCGTAATGATGTTGCCCGGATTGGCGACCCGAGCCGGGCCCGCAACGAGGACTCGAGCGGGGCGGCGACGGCTGACGGTCAGCGGACGATATCTGGTCATGCGAGCCCGGTGCGGTTTGAACGCTAGGCTGTTCGGTTGCGCCCCGTCGGGGCCGTTGGTGAGCTGAGATTGTGCCGAGGCAGAAATTTCCGTGCTCACCAAAGCCACCAGCGCGATCGAGACCACCGCCGGCACAAGTGCAGCTTTCTTGAAGTTCATAATCACGTTCTCCTGTCGTGGGTGCATATTCAGAGTGCTATGCGCTTTTGTTTCGTCAATCGCCCCTCGCCCAAAACGGCAGGTCAGAGTTTGAGCGCTCGCATGCCGGTCCAACGTGCTGCCAAGCTTTTGGTTGCACATCGCACAAACTGCCCGATTTTCGCCGCTTTTATCATCCCCAGGGTCATCAACGAAGCCTAACGCCTGCCTGCTGTCGATCCAAGCGCTGCGAATCTCTACCGGCAGGCGCCATTGGAAGCCGAAGCTCTTCTCGAACGGCTTCACAACATTTCACCACATTCCGACAATGGTCAAGGCATAGCTAAGCCGGAACGGGCCGGAACCGGCCGAGGAGGTAAAAGCTTCACTCATTGTTGCTTTAAAGTTTCACAATCGAGGACAGAAGGTGTTAGTGCAGTCCGTGAACGGGCGCCCGATCGTCAGATCACTATCGTGATCCGGCCGGCGGCGCGGGTCAGTGCCGTGTAGAGCCACCGATCGCGATGTTCGCGAAAGGCGAAGCTTTCGTCGAACAGAACAACGTCGTCCCACTGGGACCCCTGGGCCTTGTGCACGGTCAGGGAATAACCGTAGTCGAACTGGTCGGAATCGCGCCGGGTGCCCGGCGGAAGCTCGTCTTCCCGCCCCTCGAAAAAGGCTGGCAGGACGCCGATGCGGACGGCCTTGCGATCGGGCTCCTCCTCCGGCTTGACGCTCATCGAAAGCTTGGCGCCCCGGTCCGCATGTACCGTCTGAACCGTCCAGGTCCCGCCGTTGAGCAGACCCTTCTTCTTGTCGTTGCGGAGGCACACGAGCTTTTCGCCGACCTGCGGCCGCTCGGCTCCGTAGCCCAGGAGTTCCCGCATTCGCTTGTTATAAGCACGGCGCGTCTTGTTTATGCCGACCAGCACCTGGTCGCACTGCAGCACCGCGCCGGCCCCGATTTCCGCGCGGCGAAGCACTCTGCTATCGCCATACTGGCCAAGAGACAGCCGGCGTCCGCCGCGTACCAGCATGGAGAGATGGATGATGGGGTTGTCGGCCGCCTGGCGGTGCACCTCCGTCAGCATCGCGTCAGGTTCGGCGTCGGTGAAGAAGCCGCCGCCCTTCACCGGAGGGAGCTGAGCCGTGTCGCCCAACACCAGCACCGGCCTGCCGAAGGACAGAAGGTCGCGACCGAGTTCCTCGTCCACCATGGAACACTCGTCGATGATGATGAGGTCGACATCCGCGGCAGCGCTCTTTTTGTTCAGCACGAATGAGGGGGTGTCGTTCTCGTCCTCGCCCCGGGCGCGATAGATGAGGCTATGGATCGTCGAGGCGCCGCGACACCCTTTCGAGCGCAGGACGAGCGCGGCTTTGCCCGTGTAGGCCCCGAAGGCCACCTCGCCCGATGCGTCCTCGGCGATCTGCTTCGCCAGCGTGGTCTTGCCCGTACCGGCGAAACCGAACAGTCGGAACACCTGCGGCTCGCCGCGCTTCAGCCAGGCTGCGACAGCCTTCAGGGCTTCGTCCTGTTCGCGAGACCAGGCCACCGTCCCGCTCAGGCCAGGCCGCGCTTTTCGAGCAGCGTGTCGAGGCTCGGCATCCGCCCACGGAACGCCACATAGGCTTGCTCGGGCGTTTGGCGGTTGCCGGCCGCCAAGACGTTCCGGCGCAGCCGCTCGGCAACTGCCGGATCGAAGATGCCGACTTCCTCGAAGGCGCCGAACCCGTCGGCGTCGAGCATCTCGGACCAGAGATAGGAGTAATAGCCGGCCGAATAGCCTTCCCCTGAGAACACATGCGCAAAATGCGGCGTGCGATGCCGCATCGCGATCGGGCGCGGCATGCCGATCCGCTTCAGAACATCCTGTTCGAAGGCGATCGGGTCTACGTTGGCTTTGGCCTCGGAGGCGGAAAGGGAGTGGAAATCGAGATCGACGATCGCCGACGAGCAATATTCCACCGCCGCGAAGCCCTGATTGAAGTTCCGTGCCTCATCGATTTTGTGGAGCAGCGCCGCGGGCATGGGTTGGCGCGTGACGGCGTGGCGGGCGAAGCGCTCCAGCACCTCGGGACGCAGCAGCCAGTGTTCGTAGAGCTGCGACGGGAACTCGACGAAATCGCGCGTCACGTTGGTCCCGGCGATCGATGGATATGTCACGTCGGTCAGCATGCTGTGCAGCGCGTGGCCGAACTCGTGGAACAGCGTGCGCGCGTCGTCGAGGCCCAGCAGCGTCGGTTCCCCTTCGCCGGCCTGGGCGAAATTCATGACGTTGACGACGATCGGGCGGGTGTCGCCGTCGAGCTTGCTCTGTCGGCGGAAGCCGCTGTTCCAGGCACCCGAGCGTTTGGACGGTCGGGCGAAGTAGTCGCCGAGGAACAAGGCCAGGTGCCGTCCGTCACGGTCGCGGACCTCGAAGGCCCGGACGTCGGGATGATAGAGCGGAACGTCGCGGCGCTCCGTGAACACCAGCCCGAACAGCCGGCTCGCCGTATCGAACGCCGCCGCGATGATGTCGTCGAGCACGAGGTAGGGCTTGATCTCGGCCTCGTCGAGATCGTAGCGCGCCTTGCGGACTTTTTCGGCGTAATAGCGCCAGTCATGCGGCGCGAGTTCGAAGTTGCCGCCCTCCTGGGCCACGACGGCGCGAAGCTCGCCTTCCTCCTGCGCGGCTTTGAGCAGCGCCCGCTCCCACACGCGTTCGAGCAAATGGCGCGCAGCAGCCGGCGTTTTGGCCATGCTGTCGTCGAGCTTGTAGTCGGCGAAGCTCGCGTAACCGAGGAGGGCCGCCCGCTCGGCCCGCAGCGCCACCGTTTCGGCCACGATGGGACGGTTGTCGTGCGGGCCGGCATTCTCTCCCCGCGCCAGCCAGGCCTTGAAGGCCTTTTCGCGAAGGTCGCGGCGGCTTGAAAACTTGAGGAAGGGTTCGATCAGGGATCGACCCAGCATTATGGCATGGTGTCCCGGCAGCCCCCGTTCGGTCGCGGCCTGGGCGGCGGCATCGCGCACGGATCCTGGCAAGCCGGCCAGATCCTCCTCGTTTTCGAGCAGCATCAGGAAGGACTTCTCGTCGGCCAGCACGTTCTGCCCGAACATCGTGCCGAGCACCGCCAGCCGCTCCGCTATGGCAGCCAGGCGTTCGCGCCCCGCCTGGTCGAGGGTCGCGCCGCTGCGCACGAAGTCCTTGCGAGTGAGGTCGAGAACGCGCCGCTGCTCGTCCGAGAGGTCGAGGCTGCCCGGCTCGGTAAAAAGTGCATCGATGCGGCGGAACAGGGCGCGATTGAGCATGGTGCGCTGACGATGCCGCGCGAGGACAGGCGAGACATTGCGCTCGATCTCTTGCAAGCTGTCGTTGGTGTCCGATGAGGCTAGGTTCCAGAACACGCCGTTGACACGGTTCAGGCTCGCGCCTGCGCGCTCCAGCGCCCCGATCGTGTTGTTGAAGTCCGGCGGGCGAGCGTCGTTGGCAATGGTGTCGATTTCGGCCTCGTGCTCGGCGATCGCCCGCTCGAAGGCGGGGCCGAAATGCTCGGGAGCGATGCTGGGGAAGGGCGGAGCCTCGAAGGGGGTAGACCAGGGTTCAAAGAACGGGTTGGCGGTCATCGGAAGCCTCGGTCGGGCGTGTCCCTCGGCGGAGGCGAGGCAGGACGCGGATCATCATCCTTGGATAGAGCCTCGTGCGGAAGGGCTCAAGCGGCTTGCCGGTCGAGCCCGGGAGATCGGCCGCGGCTCGCCGGCGCATCGACACCGGCCTAGCCTGTTTCCGCCGCCGCCGGTAGACGATCAGCGTACATTTCGCGACAATGACGCGGCATGGCGCGGATGTCGGCGACCGCCGCGGAGGGCTCGGGAATCGATTCATGGAAATGGAGCTCAAGCTGCTGCTCGACCCAGCGTCGCGGAGCATCATCGAAAGCCATCCGGTCTTTGCCGGAGCTGCCGCTGGCAAACAGCAACGGGAAGAGACCACGACCTATTTCGATACGCCGGACCTCGAACTGCGCAGATGCGGCACCAGTCTCCGGGTCCGGCGATCAGGTTCCCGCTTCATCCAGACGGTGAAACTCGACGCGCCGGCCGCCGACATCGGCGTGCGCGGGGAATGGGAGTGGCCGGTCGCCTCGGCGAGTCTCGAGCCGGCCAGATTGGCCTCGTTGCCGGACGAAGCGGCTGCGGTGCGGCAGGTGGTGGACCGCGTCCAGCCGATCTTCGTGACGGTAATCCAGCGCACGGTTTGGCACCTTGCGCTGGATCAAGGAACCAGCGTCGAGGCCATGCTCGACCAGGGGGTCGTGCAGGCCGGCGCGCGACGTGCCCCCATATGCGAAGTCGAGCTCGAACTGAAGCAGGGCTCGACCGCGCCCTTGTTTCAATTGGCCATCGACCTCGCCGACCGGGCAGCCCTGCGCTACGGGTCGCAAAGCAAGGCCGAACGCGGCTACGGGTTGATCTGCGACGAGATGCCGCCCAGGCAGCCCACCAGCGGTTTGGTCCTCGATCGAAAAGCGACGATCGCCGACGCTTTCCCACGGCTCGTCAACGCCGCGCTGCGAGAGTTGGTGGCCGAGATTCCCGGCGCGGCCAGCCGGAACGTCGAAGGCGTCCACCGCATGCGGGCCGCGATCCGCAAGCTGCGCACCCTGCTCGTGCTCTTTGCCCCCCATTTGGATAGGGCTGCCGCCCAGGGCTTCAACGGGGTTCTGCGGGACCTCGGAAGAGTGCTCGGGCAAGGAAGGGACTGGGACGTGTTCCTGACCGAAACCCTCCCCGAGGCTGAAGCGCAGATCCACGGGGCAGCATTGAACCTCCTGCGGTTGTGCGCGGAAGCGCGCTCCGCCGAAGCGCATGCAGCGGTCAGCGAGGCCATGCGCGCGCCCGCTCTCACCGGATTGATCCTCGGTCTCGGCGCCTGGACGGCCGAGTCCGGCTGGCTGGGGGGAGCGGCGCCGGATGCGCTCCTCCGCGACCTGCTGCC
>JBBPYT010000226.1:0-3276 GCA_038199665.1 Hyphomicrobiales bacterium | reverse complement strand
GTCGAAGCCGCGGTTTCGTTACATCGGGCATATCTTGGCGATCCGCTGGAGCTGCTCCGGCGTTTGGGGGGCCGCGAGATCGCCGCCATGGTGGGTGCGATTCTGGCGGCCAGGATCGAACGCGTGCCGGTCATCCTCGACGGCTATGTGGTTTGCGCCGCGGCTGCGGTGCTGCATAAGATCGATCCAGCAGCTCTGGAGCATTGCGTTGCGGGCCATCTTTCGACCGAGGGCGCTCATGCGGCCGTGCTTGCACGCCTGGGAAAGCGGCCGCTTCTCGACCTTGGGCTACGGCTCGGGGAGGGAACGGGTGCGGCCCTTGCGGCCGGGATCGTCAAAGCGGCGCTCGCTTGCCACAGGGGCATGGCGACATTCAGCCAAGCCGGCGTGGCCAACAAAGAGGCATAGGGATTGAAGGCGGAAGCTCAAGCCGCCGAGCCCATGCGGCTGCGCGTGGCGGGCGCGTGGTCGGAGCTCGATCCGTCGGGATTGAGCTGGGGCAGGGCGTTGATGATGCGCTCGGGGGGGAGGATCACGATGACTTCGGTGCCTTCTCGCACCTTGGATTTCAGGATGAAGGAGCCGCCGTGGAGCTCGACCAGTCCCTTCACGATCGGCAGTCCGAGCCCCGACCCTTCTTCAGCATTTTTCTGGGCGAGTGTGCCGCGACCGAATGAAGACATGACGACCGGTATCTCCGCTTCCGGAATGCCGGGACCCGTATCCCGGATCGAGACATATTGCCCGCCCTGCGCCGTCCAGCCGACCTTGATCGTGACCGTCCCGCCTTGGGGAGTAAACTTGATCGCATTGGACAGCAGGTTGAGGACGACCTGCCGGATCGCCCGCTCGTCGACCCAAATCCTCGGCAGATTATCCTCGATCAGTTCGATGAGCGTAATCTGCCGCTTGCTGGCGCGCAGCGTGAGGAGATGGTGGCAGTCCTCGACAATGTGGGCAAGGGAGGTAGGCTCCTCCCTCAGGTCGTAGCGGCCGGCCTCGACTCTCGATAGGTCGAGGATCTCGTTGATCAGCATCAGCAGATGCTGGCCGCTTGAATGAATGTCGGCGGAATAGTCCTGGTAGACCGGTACGCTATGCGCGCCGAACAACTCCCCCTTCATGACTTCGGAGAAGCCGAGAATCGCGTTCAGCGGCGTGCGCAGTTCATGGCTCATCGTGGCCAGAAACCGCGATTTGGCCAGGCTCGCTTCTTCGGCGCGGCGCCGAGCTTCGTCGGAGTTGAGTTTCGCCTGTTCGAGTTCGACGATCAGGGCATCCTTCTCGGCTTGAAACGACAAGGTCGCGAGCGATGTCGAATACAGCCGTTTGGACAGGACGATGAAATAGAGTTGCGCCCCGCCGGCCATGACCAACAAAGGCAGCGACTGGTAACCCGAGACCGGCCGCATGAAGCCGATGATAGCGACCGAGATCGGGACGAGGCCCGCATAGACCGCGAGCGGGATGGAGGCGGAAATCATGGCCGTCATGGCGCCGACCAGGAGAAGAACGAACAAAACGAAAGTTTGGGCCGTGGGATCGTTGACGTGTGCCACGATCAGCACGATCGTTGCCCAAACTGTGCCCTGGACGGTTTCCGCGATGATGAACCTTCGCTGCCATCTGACGAGGTGCGTCGTCGCTCTTTCGCCTCGCAGGACCTGCGTGGCGAGTCCGGACAGGAAAACAATCGACGATATGGCGAGCGTGACCCAGATCAACGCCGTCGTCATCGGAACCCAGATCGTGGCCATGGCGACCGCGGCAAGCGCAAGGACTGCCAGGGCCGGCGTTGCGCCGCGTCGGCGCTCTGCAAACATCCGCAGGAGCTCGATGTCGAACGTACGCTGGCCGCTTCCCGACGACGTGAGGCTCTCGCGGGCCTCCCTCATCTTGGAAGCGACGCGTCGACGGTGCGCCGATCTTTCGGCATCCGACTCGCGGCGTTCGATCATTTCCGCGGTCACTTCACTCATCTACGGAACAGACTCGTCGACGTTCCTTGCTGTTCCGGAACATGCCCAGGGAAACCTTAATGACCGGCTCACACGACACGTCGAAACGGTTGCTTCCTGACCCTCCGTCATGCGCGGACCTGCCGGAACTCCATGGTAGCCGCGCTCGGTCTCCACGTTCGATTCGACCATCGGACCATGCTTCGGGTCTCCCCGACGAGGCAGAGAACAGATCCCTCGCTCCCACGCTTCAGGACGACATCCTTGCCTGCAGAATCTGCCGCGAGAGCCCGAGCAAACTGGCCCTGGCCCATGAGCCGCGGCCGATTTTCCGGATGTCCTCTTCGGCGCGGCTGTTGATCGCCAGTCAGGCACCGGGCGTCCGAGCGCATCGCAGCGGAATCCCTTTCCGCGACCCCTCGGGAGAGCGGCTGCGGCACTGGATGGGCTTGGACGAGGCGACCTTCTACGATGCGTCGCGGATTGCCATCGTGCCGATGGGTTTTTGCTTTCCCGGCCATGACAGCAACAAGGGTGATCTGCCCCCGCGCGGCGAGTGCCGCCTCGCCTGGCATGACCGTGTTTTCGCGGCTCTGCCGCAGATCGAGACGATTCTGGCCATTGGGCTCTTCGCCATCCGCTACCATGTGGCGCGCCTCACGCCGGACCGCGGGAAAACGCTCGGCTTGACCGATACTGTTGCGGACTGGCGGTCCTGTTTCGAGCGGCCGGCACCTCGTATCCTGCCCTTGCCCCACCCGTCGTGGCGCAACAGCGGCTGGGTCAAGCGAAACTCCTGGTTTGAAGCGGAGTTGCTTCCGGTGCTGCGGAACGAGGTCGCCCGTCTCGTCCGATCAGAAAGGGCATTCAGGTCCGGTTCAAGGATCCGGGCTTGAATGAGCGAGGTTTCAAGTTGCGAGAGGCACCCCATGAGAGCCATCCTTGAGCGGATGCTGGTCGCCCTGCTTCTCATGTTCGCCACGGCGGGCGGCAGAGCCTTGGCTCAGGCCACGGCGCCTGCCGCCTCCTCGCGGATCGCACTGGTCATCGGCATAGGGTCGTATCGTTCCGCGATGCTTCCGACGGCGGCCAACGATGCCGGCCTGGTTGCGCAGACGTTAGCTGCCGCGGGCTTCGACGTTACCGGAGCACGCGATCTCGACGGGAACACATTGCGCAGGATCTTTCGTGAATTCCTCGGAAAGGCTTCCATGGTTGGGCCCCGCGGAATCGCTTTCGTCTACTTCGCCGGCCGGGCGCTGCAGTTCGACGGAGACAATTACCTTGTTCCGGTCGACGCGGCGGTCGGGCGCGAAGC
>JBBPYT010000225.1:0-9246 GCA_038199665.1 Hyphomicrobiales bacterium | reverse complement strand
CCGCCGTAGAGCTTGCGCGAGGCGATGAATTCGTCTCCCGGCTCCATCAGCGTATGGAAGACCACGAGTTGCGCTGCATGGCCCGAGGCGACGGCAAGTCCCGCCGTGCCGCCTTCCAGCGCTGCCACGCGCTCCTCGAGCACGGCGCAGGTCGGGTTGGTTATGCGCGAATAGATGTTGCCGAAGGCTTGCAGCCCGAACAGGGACGCGGCGTGGTCGACATCATCGAAAACGAAGGACGTCGTCTGGTAGATCGGCGTGGCGCGCGCGCCAGTCGAGGGATCGGGCTGCGCCCCCGCATGGATGGCGAGCGTCGCGAAGCCGGGAACGTGTTGATCGAGTGCGTTTTTGGTCATGGCCTGATCCTGTTCAGCCGACATACCTTCCGGTTCGATATCGGAAGCTCACTGAGGACGTCAAATCCGCGGAGTCTCCTAGACTCGGGCGATGCCTTCGTTGGGAGCGCGGGCTCGAGCATATTGCGGCAGGTCGAATAACTTATGCCGACGAATCGGCGAGCTCGATGCGCGCTACTCTCGCATGGTGGAAAAACGCAGGGAGCCCTACCGTGGGTCAAGTTGGACAAGCAGCGGAGAGCTTGGCAAGGCCGTATTTGCGAACGAGGCCCGCAACCCGGGACTCGGCTTCACCGATTGAGCAATCTCTTCTGCACGCCGCCGCTGGCGAGTTTCGGCCTCTTGGCGCTGATCACGCGGGAATTGATTCCGCTCCAGCCGATCTCGCCCGAAAGCCGGCCGAACTCGATCTTGGGACAGCGATTCATGATCACGGTCAGGCCGTGTGCCTCGGCACGGCGTGCCGCTTCGTCGTTGCGCACCGACAACTGCATCCATATGACTTTGGGCCGAGGCTGCAACGCCAGCGTCTCATCGACGATCCGCCCCGCGGCCTCGCTGCTGCGGAAGATGTCCACCATATCGATCGGCTCCGGCACGTCGGCGAGACGCGCGTAGACCGCTGCGTCCAGAATCCTCTCACCCGCCTTCCCCGGGTTGATCGCAAAAACTCGGTAACCATGCTGGATCAGATAGCGCAGAACCGCGAAGGAGGGACGCGCCTGGTTGGCGGACGCGCCAACCAGTGCGATGCTTTCGACGCTGTCCAAGATCGTGCGGATCGTTTCGTCCGGATAGTGGTCATGCAACGTCACGTCTTGGCGATCCTATATGCCGGGGGCAGGTGAATGGCATGCACGTGCGCGAGCGCGAAGGCAACTCGCCCCCGCATGCTGCGTTCGACTTTAAATTCGGCTTGCAAGACTGCCGCAACCAGAGATTGGGACGGGAACATCCCGATCTCCTCGTAAGGGGTTTGTGTGGTTCTATGATACCACACATGG
Source organism: Hyphomicrobiales bacterium (assembly GCA_038199665.1). GTDB lineage: Bacteria > Pseudomonadota > Alphaproteobacteria > Rhizobiales > Beijerinckiaceae > Lichenihabitans. The sequence continues at coordinate 7,886 of JBBPYT010000225.1, read as the reverse complement.
CAACCGGATGATTTTCTGATCGTTTTTCCCCGTCGGCTACGAAACCCGTTGACGTTTCAGGTCGCGATCCGTATGAGGACGCACGCAACGCCTTTTCCAAAGAGCGTTCCTATCGCAATGGAATTTCCCACCCCATGTTTGGCAAGACCCACTCGACCAAGACCGCGGACATCGAGAAGAAGTGGATTCTGATCGATGCCAAGGGCCTCGTCGTGGGGAGGCTCGCTTCGCTCATCGCAATGCGGCTCCGCGGCAAGCACAGGCCCACCTTCACGCCTCATATGGACGACGGCGATCACATCATCGTGGTCAATGCGGACCAGGTGGTGTTCACCGGACGCAAGCGTGAACAGAAGGTCTACTATCACCACACCGGCTATCCCGGCGGCATCAAGGAGCGCACCGCCAAGTTCATCCTTGATGGGCGGTTTCCGGAGAGGGTCGTCGAGAAGGCGGTGGAGCGCATGCTTCCCCGAGGGCCGCTCGGCCGCAAGCAGCTCGGAAACCTGCGCGTCTACAAGGGTGCCGACCATCCGCACGAGGCTCAGCAGCCCGTCACGCTCGACGTCGCCGCTCTGAACCCCAAGAACGCACGGAGCGCCTGATGGCCGAGACCCTTTCTTCCCTGCAGGACCTCAAGACCGTATCTGAGGCGCCGATCGCCGCACCCGTCTACGTGCAGAAGCTCGATCCCCAGGGTCGTGCCTACGCGACCGGCAAGCGCAAGGACGCAGTGGCACGTGTGTGGATCAAGCCCGGCTCGGGCCGGATCACTGTCAACGAGCGTACCTTCGAAGCCTACTTCGCGCGTCCGGTGCTCCGCATGATCGTCCAGCAACCGCTCAAGGTGGCGGCCCGGTCGAATCAGTACGACCTGGTCGTCACGGTGGCGGGCGGTGGCTTGTCGGGCCAGGCCGGCGCGGTGCGTCATGGATTGTCGAAGGCGCTCACCAATTATGAGCCGGAGCTCCGTGCCGTACTCAAGCGCGAAGGTTTTCTGACCCGCGATGCCCGCGTGGTCGAACGTAAGAAATACGGTCGCAAGAAGGCTCGCCGGTCCTTCCAGTTCTCCAAGCGCTGATCGCCGTCGGCGGGACGACAAAAAGCGGCTCCGGCCGCTTTTTTCTTTTGGCGCATCCTTTACGGGACGGGTCCATGGCCAGCGTTTTCATCGATGGGGAAGCGGGAACCACCGGGCTGGGCATCCGCGAGCGCCTGGCCGGCCATGCTGGAGTCACGCTCCGTAGCGTCGACCCTGAGGCGCGCAAGGACCCGGCCGCCAAGGCCGCGCTGATGCAGGACGTCGATCTCGTCATCCTTTGCCTGCCCGACGATGCCTCGCGCGGGACGGTCCGGCTGGCCTCCGAGCTCGGTCAGAACGCACCGAAGATCCTCGACGCCTCGACCGCGCACCGGGTCGCGCCCGGCTGGATCTACGGTTTCCCTGAACTCGACTCCGGCCAGTCGGAGGCCATTCGGCAAGCCAAGAACGTCGCCAATCCGGGCTGCTACGCGACGGGCGCGATCGCGCTCCTGCACCCGCTGGTCGAAGTCGGTGTCTTGCCGGCCGATCATCCGGTCACGATCAATGCGGTCAGCGGCTACAGCGGCGGCGGCAAGGCGATGATCGAGGCTTACGAGGCCGGGACAGCACCGGAGTTCGAGCTCTATGCGCTCGGGCTCGAGCACAAGCACCTGCCCGAGATCCAGACCTATTCGGGGCTGACGCGCCGGCCGATCTTCGTGCCTTCGGTCGGCAATTTCCGCCAGGGAATGGCTGTCAGCGTGCCGCTGCATCTCGACACGCTGCCTGGGCGACCGAGTGCCGCCGACCTGCAATCCGTGCTCGCTCACCATTACGCAGGGAGCAGGCACGTTCGTGTCGTGTCGGGGCAGGGCAAGCTCGACCCGCAAGGCTTGAACGAGACCAACGACATGGAACTTCGAGTGGCCACCAACCAGGGGCGGGGACAGGCGGTGCTGATCGCCACGCTCGACAATCTCGGCAAGGGAGCTTCGGGGGCAGCCGTGCAGAACCTCGAACTGATGCTCGGCTTGGCCTAGCGGAGATCCGACCGGTGTTGCCTCATGCCTCGAGCCAGCCGCTACGCGGCTGGTTCAGGATGATGGGCGAGCGGTGGAATGTGCCGATGCGGCTCAAGCCGCCGCCTTTGACCATGCCACGAAGGTCTGCTTCTGGCTGCCGAGACTCTCGATCCCCAGCTCGACGATGTCGCCAGCCTTCAGATAGGTCGGAGGCTTCATGCCCATTCCGACCCCGGGCGGTGTGCCGGTCGTAATGACGTCGCCGGGCTCCAGCACCATGAAATGCGAGATATAGGATACGAGCTGCACGACGTTGAAGATCATGGTGCTGGTCGAGCCGGTCTGCATGCGTTTGCCGTTGACGTCGAGCCACATGGCGAGCTTCTGCACGTCGGCGATCTCGTCCGGCGTCACCAGCCAGGGCCCGAGAGGCCCGAAGGTGGCACAGCCTTTGCCCTTCATCCACTGGCCGCCCCGCTCGATCTGGAACTCGCGCTCGGACACGTCGTGGCAGACGCAGAAGCCGGCCAGATGATCGAAGACCTCCTTTTCGTTGATGTAGGAGGTGCGCTTCCCGACGACGATCGCGAGTTCGACTTCCCAGTCGGTCTTCTCCGAAGCCTTGGGAAGAATGACATTGTCGTTCGGCCCGACGATGCAGTTCGGCGTCTTGTTGAAGAGAATCGGCTCCTTCGGGATCGAGGCACCGGTCTCGGCCGCGTGGTCCGCAAAGTTCAGGCCGACCGCGATGAAGTTGCAAGGTCGCCCGACACAGGCGCCGAACCGCTGCTTGCCCTCGACGACCGGCAGGCTGCTCGGGTCCGCGGCCGCGACTTTGGAAAGCGAAGCCGCAGACAGATGGTCGCCGGCCAGATCCGGAATGAGGTGACTGATGTCGCGCAGCGAGTTTGCATGAACCAGGCCCGGCTTTTCGCGTCCGGGCTCGCCGTAGCGAACCAACTTCATTTTCGTCTCCATGATCCAGGCGCCGGTCGACCAGGCGGTTGGCGCCGCGACTATGCTGTGCGAACCGCCCGATCACAAGACCCGAACCGGCAGCAGCAAACATCAATCCTGTAACGAGGGATTCGCCTTTGCGCGTTAGGTTCGCGTGAACCTGATCCGGAACCGGACCGCTGCCCGTGAGCATTTCCATTCCTTCGAACAGCCTGAGCAGAGCCGAAGCAGGCCGGAAACCTGCAGTCACCAAGCCTTTATGGCGCCTGCCGGTCGCCGTGATGGCGGGTTGCCTCCTGGCCCTCGCGATGACGCTTCCGAGGGCCATCGCGGTGTGGCGAACCGGCATCTTTTTCGATCCCGACGACGCCATGCGGGCCGTCGAGGTTCGGGACTTCCTGAACGGGCAGAGCTGGTTCGACCTTGTCCAGCATCGACTGTCTCCCGATCATCCCTTCGCCATGCATTGGTCGAGATTAGCCGATCTGCCGTTGACCGCTTCGATGTTGGTCCTGAACCACTTCACCGACCCTGACACGGCCGAGCGGATCACCCGCCTCCTCGAACCCTCGCTATTCTACATCGTGTTCCTGACTGCGCTCGCCTGGCTGGCGCGCGACCTCATGGGAAGCTGCGGCCCGCTTGCGGCGGCGCTGCTCGTAGCAGGCTCGCTCGACGCCACCAGCAGCTTCGTCCCGGGCCATATTCATCACCACGCCCTCCAGCTTATGCTGCTGGCGCTGATGACCAAGCTGTTCTGCGACGGCCTCGACCCGGCGCGACCGGGCCGCCTGGCCTGGGCCGGGGCGTCGGCCGCGCTGTCGCTCGCGATCAATTTGCAGAACTTCCCCTTCGTCATTGCGGCGGCTGCGACTCTGGGGCTGCTTTGGGTCTGGCACGGCGCCGTGCTCGATCGGGCGCTCGGGCGCTTCGGCTTGGGACTGCTCCTCGGCGCCGCGGTGGTCTTCCTTCTGCAAGTATCGCCAAGCCGATATTTTGAGGGAAGCTGCGATGCTTTTGCGACGCCCCACCTTCTCGGCATCGCCGCGGCAAGCCTCTCGTTCGCTTTGATGGTTGGAGTTTCGACGCGGCTCCGTTCCGTCGGGATCCGTGTCGCGGCCCTCTGCGCTGCGGGCGGCCTTGTGCTGCTTCTCGTGAAGCTGATCTATCCGGCTTGCCTGGGCGACCCCTATGTGGCTGTCGATCCTGTGGTGCGCGAGCGGTGGATGGGAGAAGTCGGCGAGGCTATGCCGATCGCCAAGCTGCTCGTGCGAGATCCCTGGCGAACGATTCCGATCGTGATCGCGCTCGGGCTCGGGCTTGGCTGCGCCGTCCAAGCCGTCCGCTACGAAGCGGGGCTGACACGCGCCCGTTGGATCGCCATCACGGCTTTCGGGCTGGTCGGCATCGCGGGAACAATTTGGCAGGTCAGGGTTGCGGGCTCAGCTGAAGTATTCGCATGCCTTGGCGGAGCTTGGCTGCTGTGCGGAACGTTTGGACCGGAAGCGGCGCCCCGACGATACGGGACATTGTTTTGCTTTATGGCGGGCCTCGGATTGACCCAAGCCGGTTGGACCTCCGCTTTGTCGATGCCACGAGGCTTCGGTCCGGGGCCAAATCACTCGGCTCGCCTGCTGCCGGCGGTCGATCCGGATGCCTGTTTTGCGTCCGCCGGTTACGACACGCTGCGAGGCCTGCCCACCGGCCTGGTGCTGTCTACCGTCGACCCAGGCGCACACATCCTTGCCTATACGCCCCACAGCGCGCTAGCCGCCCCCTACCATCGCGACAGCTATGGTATCCGCGTTGCGCTGTTGGCCTTCGAGGCTGCCCCGGAGGAGGCTCGGACACTGATCGTCGGGGCGCACGCTCGCTACCTCGTGCTTTGTACGACGTCGCCCGAAACCCAAGAGATCGTGGGGCGATCTCCGAATGGCCTCGGAGCGCAGATCCTCGCCGGGCAATTGCCGCCCTGGCTCGAGGCCATCCGGTCCGATGCAAGCCCTGTGAAGGTGTTCGAAGTGGTAACGGACCTACGCCGCTAAATCCACTCAGGCTTGCACCCGCACGTATTCGCCCGGAGCATCGCACAGGGCCGGGAGCTTGCCGGTCCCCGGAACACGGGCCGGAACCATATCCGGCGCCTGTGCGGTCAGCCAACTCAGCCAATCGGGCCACCAAGTCCCGCGGTGCTCGGTCGCCCGTTTGAGCCAATCCTCGAAGCTTCCCTCGACCGGTGGGTCAGCCCAATACTGATATTTGGCCTTGGCGGGCGGATTGACCACTCCGGCGATATGCCCCGATCCCGCCAGCACGTAGCGCGTGGGGCCGCCGAAGAACTTGGCGCCGGTGAACACCGAGCGCGCCGGAGCGATGTGGTCTTCGCGGGTCGCGAGGTTGTAGACCGGGATGGTGACCTTGCCGAGATCGAGCTTCTCCCCGGCGATGACCATCTCGCCTTTCGTGAGTTTGTTCTCCAGGTAGCAGTTGCGTAGGTAGAAGGCGTGGTTGGCTGCCGGCATCCGGGTGGAATCCGAGTTCCAGGTCAACAGGTCGAAAGCCATGGGCGCCTTGCCCTTGATGTAGTTGTTGACCACGAAGGACCAGATGAGTTCGTTGGGCCGAAGCATGTTGAACGCGTTGGCCATCTTGGACCCCTTGAGATAGCCTTTTTCGGCCATCTGGGCTTCGAGCGTCTGGATCTGGTCTTCGTCGGCGAAGATCTTGAGGTCGCCCGCGTCGCGGAAGTCAACCTGAGCCGTGAAAAAGGTGGAACTGCTGACCCGGTCTTCGCCTCGTGCCGCCATATAGGCCAGCCCGATCGCCAGCAAGGTTCCGCCCACGCAATAGCCGATTGTCGCCACGTCGCGCTCGCCGGTCGCCTGTTCGATGGCGTCGAGCGCGCCGAACACGCCTTCGCGCATATAGGCTTCGAAGCCCTTGTCCGCATGGCGCTCGTCCGGGTTGACCCAGGAGATGACGAAGACGGTCAGGCCCTGCTCGACCGCCCAGCGGACGAACGACTTCTCGGGATTGAGGTCGAGGACATAGAACTTGTTGATCCAGGGCGGCACGATCAGAAGGGGGCGCCTGAACACGTCAGGGGTCGACGGCGCGTATTGGATCAATTCCATCAGTTCGTTGCGGAATACGACCTTGCCGGGCGTGACCGCCATGTTGACGCCGAGCTTGAACGGGCTGGTGTCGCTCTGGCGGATCTTGAGCTCGCCCTTGCCGGCCTCGATATCCTCCGCCAGCATGCGCATGCCTCGCACCAGGTTCTCGCCGCTTTGGTCGAAGGTTTCCTTCAACAACTCGGGATTGGTGGCCAGGAAATTGGAGGGAGAGAGAGCGCTCGAAACCTGACGAAGGTAGAACCGCGCCTTCTCCCGCGTTTTCGGGTCGAGCGTATCCGCCTCCTCCACCATGGTGGAGGCCCAATCCGTCGTCATGAGATACGTCTGCCGCATAAAATCGAAAACGGGGTTTTGGCGCCATTCGGGCGCCGCAAACCTCTTGTCGATCGGCTCAGTGGGCTCGGGCGCCTGAGTGGCGCCGCCGGAAAAGCGCCGCAGGCTCTCGGACCAAAGGTCGATGAATTGGCCCGACCATGCCGCCTGCGCCTGGACGACCCGGCTTGGGTCGCTCATCCAATGCCCGGCAACTTGACCGAGGGTCTTGAACAGGTCCGAAACATCGTTCCCGAGGGAAGTCGAAACTTCCCCCGTTTCGCGCGGTTTGAGAAACGCCGAAGCCGCCTTGCCGCTCTCTTGGATGAATAGACCCATATTGCGCGCAAGGCGGTCCCAATCGGGCTGACCGGGCTTCGGCGCCTCCTGGTCTACGGAGCCTGTCCCGGCCTGTTCGGTCGCTTGGTGCGGGGGGAAGTCCGTCGCCTCGGAGCGAGCCGCCGTTTCGCGCTGCTCAGGCCGGGAGTTTCCGACGAAGGCAGCCTCTGCCTTGCCGATACTCGTGGCGGACACCCGTGTGGCAGCTTCGGTGCCGCTCTGCTCCGGCGAACCGGTATCGGGAAGGCTTCGGGCACCGCCAGATTCGCCGGCGACGTTGCTCGACCCTGCCCTCGCCGCGCGAGCCTTGCCCGAAGTCAGGACGGTACTTTCGGCCGGGGCGGATGAGGTTCGGGGGCGAGGAGCTGAGGATGCTGCCCGCTTGGTGGAGTTGGCCTTCGGTGGCTGGTGCCGGTGGCCCGCACCTTCGGCCGGGTCCGAAACCTGGGCCAGCGCGGCGGGGCTCGCCGCCAAGGACCCCGCCGGCTTGGCTCCGACTCTTTGCGGCTTCACCTTTTCCGCCCTGCCTTCGCCCGTGATCTCGGCCGGGCGCGGAGCCGGACGAGGATTTGGCGAAGCCGCCTTGGCGGGCGCGGGAGGCAGGTCATGGGCCGGCTTGGCATGCTTGGGTCGGCGGAGTGCGGTCGGGACAACCATTGCGTCGGCCGGAGGTGCCGCAGTCCCTTCGTCCATCTGCTTCGAGGACCGCGGGGTGGGTTTCGACTTGCGCTTCGCCTTCATCGGCGTCTCCTCGTGGTCGCATGATCGGGCCTCGACCGCCCCCAAACCGAGCCCGGCTGAGCGGCGTCGGGCGTGCCGCACCGGGATCAGCCGTCTCAGTCCCGTTTCAGACATATTAAACCTGTACCGCCATCCACTAAACCGGAAAGGGTAGGGTTTGGTCGCCGTCATCCTGTCGGGAGATGAAATTATGAGCCGGGAGCGCGATCGCAACGGGCGTCGCTGCACATCAGGCCGACTCGCTGTCATCGCTTTGGCGTCTGTCCTGTCGGGTTCGGCCCGGGCGGGAGACGACGCGACTCCGGATTCCAAGGCCGACAGCGTCTGGACGCGCGTCCTCGAGACCCTCAACCT
>JBBPYT010000224.1:0-6276 GCA_038199665.1 Hyphomicrobiales bacterium | reverse complement strand
GGACAATCCCATGTTCCGACGTTTGGCACTTTCGGGCGCGATGGCGCTCGCCTGCACGGCAGCCGCTATCGCGCCGTCTCTCGCCCAAGCCACTGCAGCCCCCGCGGCCAGTACCTCGCTCTGGGGCATGTTCGCGCCGACCGCGATCACCGGGGCCAGCGGTCTCGTCGGCCTCGCCGTGACTTGGGCCGCCGCTCGCTTCCACAAGCTGACGGGCATTCAGATCGACCAGAAATACCAGGACGACCTTCACCGGGCCGCCGACACCGGCATTCATATGGCGCTCGGCAAGGCCGGTGTCCTGATCACGGACGGATTGACCGGCAACGCCAGGCTGCAAGCGATCGGCGAGGCGATGAAGTGGGTCAACGCTTCGGTACCGAAGGCGCTTAAGGCGCTTGGCGTCACGCCCGCCCAGGTCGAAGCGATCGTTACGTCGAAACTGAACAAAGTTCTGAGCGCCATGCCGTCCGCTGCGGCCGTCGCGTCGCCCGCGGCCGAGGCTGCGCAAGCAGCCGTGAAGCGGGGCTGACATGCCGATCGCCGCTATCATCGCTCTCGCAGAGCAATATGGCCCGACCGTCATCGGCCTCGCCTTAAAATACGGCGCGACCGTCGTCAGCCTGGTCAGGCAGCACGGTCCGGCCCTCGAAGCGCAGGTTGGTCCGCTGATCTCCGCTTCCGCAGCCGCAGGTACGCTCGAGCAGGATGTCGCGAAGCTGGTTGCCACGGCAAGCGGGCTCGCATCCTTGCTCGGTCAAATCGGCTCGCTCGGCGACCTTGCCGACGCGCTCGGGCAGATCGCCCCGATCGATGCAGGCAATCCCACGCCTGAGGAAGATCGACGGGCGCGACCCGATAAAAAGGGCGGCCGCTAAGGCCGCCCGGGAGAAGCACAATGGCAGTTCAGCGCCGATCCGGATTCGACGATCTCAACGAACGTGCGATCGAATGGCTTTGCGCCGGCATCATGGTCGCCTGGGGCGTCACCCTGGCGATCAACGGCGACATCCTCAAGCAGCCCGGCTCTGCCGCCTTCCATCGCTTCGGTGCGACCGAATCGTTCTGGGCCTGGATGTTCGGCTCGGCCGGGTTCGCCCGGATTGCCGCACTCTACATCAACGGGCGATGGCCCAAGACGCCCATCATCCGCATGGTCTGCGCCGGGCTCGGCTTCGTGTCCTGGAGCCAGCTGTCATGGCTGTTCCTGGAAGGCACCATGATGACCGCAGGAGTTCCGACGCCCGGAATCGGGGTTTACCCCATGCTCGCCCTCGCCGAGCTCTACTCGATCTACAGGGCGGCGCACGATGCTCGGTATTACCACCCCTGACGCGATCGCCTTCGGTTCCGTGTGCGCGGCCCTTCTTGCCGCCTTCGCGGGTCTGGTGAAGGGAGATCAGGCCAAGAAGGATTCGCCGCCCGATCCGGCCATGGCGATGATCGGCTGGGGCCTCCTCGATCGGGAAGCGCTCCGCGACTTGACCGGGGCCGTGACGGACCTGGTCGACGCGCTCCGGGCGGGCATTTCCTCGAATGAACGCATCAGCCGGGATGCAACGACGGGCAGGCTGGACGAGATATCCCACAAGTCGGATGAAACCTCCGCGCACATGAAGGAGCTGCTGAAGAAGATCGAGGAGATGGGCAAGGCACAACGCGGGCCTTAAGGGCGCCGGCGTTTCCGTCAGCATGATCACTAATCGATCCAGCCCCGTCGGCTTCGGCCGGCGGGGCTTTTTTGCGTCCGGCGCTCTCAGCGCGCGCCGCTATATATATAACCAAGGTGTCGGCCCGAAAGTCGCTTGGCTGAAATCAGCCCGGCTGTCTCGCCATGGAAGCCTGGGCATCTACTGGATCGTATCTGCCGCAACCTTACAAATCAGAGCATCCTGATCGCCGGTGCCGCCGCTACAGCCAATCGCGCCGATAAGCTTGCCGTTCTCGATCAGCGGAAAGCCGCCTGGGGAAGCCGCAAGGAGAGGGTCAAGCGTGCTCACGGAGGTATGGCCTGTTTCGAACAGGTCGTAGAAGACGCGGGTTTCGCGGCGCCAGCGGGCGGCCGTGCGTGCCTTGTTCTGTGAAATCGTGATTGAGGCGAGTTGCGCACCGTCCATGCGCGAGAATTGAATGAGGTCGCCGTTCGGGTCGACGACAGCGATGTTCATCTTCCAACCTCGCCTCCGTGCCTCGCCTTCCGCAGCTGCCACGACCTGCATTGCTCGTTCAAGGCTGACAGGCGTGCCGTAGGGCACGTCAAAGGGCATCTTGTCGGGCGTGCCGCCGGCTGGCGGGGGTGAGACCGGCTGCTGCGCGAAAGCTTGGCCTGCAATGAGGACGAGAGCACCCGACATGGCGGCAAAGATTGGACCCCGCATGAGACCTCCCAAGGGTGGCGACCTTTTACAAGGGCCGGCCAACCACCGGCATTCGCAGCGTATTGCGGCGCCTCATCTTAGGCCAGGAATTGCGGCGGTGAGGGTATTCGCCATCGGTTCAGATCACTTCGTGATCGGCGGCGCGCCTGCTGGCAACGGCAGGGTCGGGAACAGCACGTGATCGAGCGCCCACCAGAGCACGACGATCAGCAGGACGATGACCAGCACCCACACGATCTTGTTGTCAAGGCGCATCGCCTTCTCCGCATCCCGCTGTAGACAAGCCGTTGAGAGGAGAGCGCCGCGCAATTGCGCCGGCCCGGGAGCGTGGACAGCAGACATTCCGAGTTGGCTTGAGTTCAGCCCGACTTTTTGACTAGGCGAACATGGGCATCGAAAAGCTCGATCTTCCCATCGTACGTCAAGCGTATCTCTCGCCTGCACGAGCCGCACTGGTAGCTGCCCATCGTTTGAAACCAGCTGCCCTTCTTCCTGAGTTTATGGCGGCAATGCGGACAAGGGTAGGTGAGGAGTACATCCAACAGCGCACGAGACAACGGCATGGCGCGACTCCAGTCCGGGGGTGTTGCGCGCTCTTCACTCAAGCACCGGCGCCTGCAGGCCGTTGCCGACGATGCGAAGACATTAGGCTTACTGATCGGGTTTAGCGAGAGCAACAATGGACTGAAGGGCTGATCCCCCAATCGTCGTAGCTTCGAAGCTGCCGACTCGACGGGAACCGGCAGGAAGAGTATGCCGCGCGCGACTACTCAGTCTTGACCCTCCGGCCTGTAGTTCAGGAACAAACGCGCCATATGCTTTGCTTGGTTCACGGCGTTAAGCCTGTTTTTTGCATCGTCCTGCTCGTCGGCGATGATGGCGTTGATTTGAATGTTTTCGACCGGGCCATCTACTTGAACAGTCACGTTTGCTCGGAGCAGACCGAGGTCATCCGTTGAACGTCCTGTAATGACAACGTCAACTACAAGGCGGTTCGATCCGGTCATCTCGGACACTCCACATCGGTGGACGACCACTGAACCGCCTTATTTAAGATCCGGTTAACCCAATTTTCACACAGGCCACCACGGAGCGCTGGCGGCCTCGATGGCACGCCATCTTGAATCTTAGCGCCTCCTGCGGTTCAGCTATTGTCGAGGCCGCCAAATTCACCTTGTCACAAGGGGGCGCGGCTGCGTGGAAGCAGAGGGCCGGGTTCGTTTGAAATCAGCCAGGCCTGTTGGTTCGGCGAGCATGGGCTTCAAACAACTTGATCTTCGCAAGATATGTCATCCGCATCTCAAGTCGGCACGACTCGCAACGATAGTGCGTGATGGTTTGGAACCAGATCCCCTTCTTGGCGTGTTCATGACCGCAGCGTGGGCAACGATGTGTGAGGAGCACGTTGGCTAGCGTCCGAGGAAGTGGCATAGCGGGGCTCCAGCCGTGGCGGTGGGTCGAGATGGAACAGAGCGACAGCTTGGTGCTGATCAAAATGTCTCCAGGCAAAATGCGGTCCATTCTCGGCGTTGCTCCTGCCGTGCGACGACCAGTCGGGCAGGCGGGCGCTGACGGGCGCTGAGCCCGTCGAGACGACGCCTGTGACATTCGATGAGGAGGGGGAGGTGTTCCGGTCGCTTGGCCCGCGATGGCGCGGCGGCTTCGGGACCGAGCTTCTAACGCTCGCGAGCTTGGTTCGTGTGCCATCATCGGCACCGATGTCCGGCAATGGCACACCAACGCCGGTGCTCTCCGGTGCGCAATGAACCGCTTTGCACCCGTCTTGACCTTCGGTGTGCGGATCATCTCCGAGAGGGGCCGCTCCGAAGCGTCCGATCACGCGAGGCGGCCCGAACCGATCGTTTCGACGGGGCAGCCTGAGGGGTCAAGTCGGGGTGAGCCGCCGGTTCTGCTGGCGGATCACCCGCTTGACGGCCGCCCGGTCTCGGCGGCGCGCTCGAAGCTATGCTTCGCCGTCGAGAGTTGCTGAGAGGCATGTTCAGTCATGGCGACACCCGATCAATTTTTTCCCCCGACTAAATCGGATGCTGAGGTGTTCACAGTGCTCCACGGCTCAGGATGATCACCATGCAATCTCCAATTCAAACACCTCGGCAGTTCGGTACGGTGGTCATTGCGCTGGCCCTTTGTCTCGTTGTTGGCCCGGCTCTTGCGGCGGGCGGAAGTAGCAGCAAGAAGAGCAGCAGCTCCGGTGACACGACTACATGCGCCACAGGTCAGGTCTGGGATGCCAAAAAGCACCAGTGCATCAGGGCCCAGAGTGGAATTCTGCCCGACGAAGCTTTGACCGACTATGCTTTTGTACTGGCCAAGGCAGATCGGTACAGCGAAGCGATCGACGTGCTGAACTTGCTTCAGGACCAGAACACGCCGACGGCCCTCAACTACCGCGGCTATGCCACCCGCAAAATGGGTCGCACCGAAGAAGGCATCGGCTACTACCTGAAGTCCGTCGCGCTGGACCCGCACTATGCGCAGGTCCGCGAATACCTGGGCGAAGCCTATGTGATTATGGGATGGCCCGCCCCTCTCGCCGCGATCGGTTAGGATCGTGGTTGGTTTGAAAGAGAGGAACGGGCCGATGGATATCGTGATCGTGGGGATTGATCTTGGCAAGAACTCCTGCAGCCTGGCGGGTCTGGACTTGTCTGGTCGGGTTGTGTTGAGGCGCCGGATGCGACGGAACTCGCTGGAGAGCTTCGTCAAGGGTCTCGGGCGTTGCGTTGTGGCGATGGAAGCGTGCTGCGGCGCGCACCATCTGGGCCGTATGTTCGCCGCCCAGGGGCACGAGGTTCGCCTGATGTCGCCGGAATATGTGCGACCCTATGTGAAGGCGCAGAAGAACGATGACTTGGACGCCGAGGCGATCGCGGAGGCGGCGACGCGGCCGACGATGCGGTTCGTTGAAGTCAAGAGCCAGGTTCAGTCGGACATCCAGGCGCTGCATCGAGCGCGCGAACGGCTGGTATCGGAACGCACCGCGCTGATCAACCATTTGCGGGCGCTCTTGCTGGAGCGTGGGATCGTGGCGCCGCAGGGACGGCGCAAGTTGGAAGAACAGCTTTCGACCTTCGCGGATGAAGATGGAATCGAGGCGCTGAGCCCGCGCATCCGAGTTCTGATCGAAGACCTGCGAGCCGAATGGCGTGCGCTCGACGATCGCATTGCGGGCTTTGACGGGGAGTTCGTGCGGATGGCGCGAGACGACGAGGCGGTGCGGCGTCTGACGAAGATTCCCGGGATCGGGACGATCAACGCCACGGCGCTGGCGGCCGCCGTCGGCAACGCCCAGGCCTTCCGACGCGGACGGGACATGGCGGCGTGGCTCGGACTGACGCCGCGTCAAATGACGACCGGGGGCAAGCCGCGCCTGCTCGGCATCAGCAAGCGTGGCAATCGCTATCTTCGCAAGAACCTGATCCACGGCGCGCGAGCGGTGCTGCCCTATCTGGTCGAGCGCGAGACGCCCCTTGGTCGGTGGGCCCGCGGACTGCTGACACGGGCGCACAAAAATATTGTGGTCGTCGCGTTGGCCAACAAGCTCGCGCGCATCGCCTGGGCGGTCCTGGCGCATGGCTGCGCTTATGACGCCGGATGCGAAGTCATGGCTGCATAGAGGAGATTGCCCGAGGCGTTGGTCACGCCGACGGTCACCGAAGTCTGCGTGTGGTGAAAGGAAGATGGCCTGACAGTCGAACGGCGGCTCGAAAACCTGGACCATTGAACGGCCCTCGAGGCCGGTGTGATTATGAGGATCGGACCGCGCGGATCTCCATCTTGGCCGGGAAAAGAACCCGAGACCGGATACGTTGAAGCAGACTGAAAAGAGCCAGACGAAAATCACCCCTTGCGGACGGGGCGGGCCATACGTTCAAGG
>JBBPYT010000223.1:0-12864 GCA_038199665.1 Hyphomicrobiales bacterium | reverse complement strand
TTGAGCCAGCCCTGGCGTTTCGTCGTGGTGGAGGATCCGGCGCGACGGCAGGCCTTGCTCGAGCTCTTCAGGGCCTGCAACAGCGAGGCCCTCGGCAACTATTCGGGAGATCGCGCGGCGCACTACGCTTCGCTCAAGCTCGCCGGCATCGCTGAAGCGCCGGCGCAGGTGACGGTCTTCGCCGATCGCGGCACCGCCGTGGGGCACGGCCTCGGGCGACGCACCATGCCGGAGATGATCGACTATTCGGTCGTCACCGCGATTCACACGATGTGGCTTGCGGCCCGCGCCGAAAACATCGGGCTCGGCTGGGTTTCGATTCTCGATCCGGCCCGGGTGGCCGAAGTGCTCGACGTGCCGCCGGAGTGGCGCCTGATCGGGCATCTGTGCCTCGGTTATCCCGAAGCCGAGACCGAGACTCCCGAGCTCGAACGCGTCGATTGGGAGCGTCGGCTGCCGCGCGGAGAATGCGTCCTGCGGCGCTGAACCTCAGGCGAAGCTTGGCGCGAACGCCGGATTTCCGCAGGGTAGGGCGAGAGAATGATGGGTCTACACCTTGACGCGGCTCGCGCGGCTGGCCGACACTAGGCCGGCGCGAGGCCTCGCGCTCCCGACGCGGCACGGGCAAGCATGCAGAAACGCCGCATGGAGGAGAACCGATGAGTGCTCTGAAGCGTGCCCTTGTGGGCGCGGTCGTCGTTCTGGCTTGTGCCGCGCCAGTCACGGGCGCGTCGGCCAAGACCATGACCATCTTGACCTCGGTACCGGGCCTGAACTTTCCGTTCTTCGTTCACATGATGAACGAACTCAAGGCGGAAGCCACCAAGGTCGGCGCCACCCCGCTCGAATCGGACGGCCAGAACAATGCGCCCAAGCAAACCGCCGACGTCGAAGCGGCCCTGACCAAGGGCGTCGACGGAATCGTCATCAGCCCGATCGATGTCAACGCCATGGCGCCGGCCCTCACCGAGGCAGTCGACGCAAAGGTTCCGGTCGTCACCATCGACCGCAGGGTAACCGGCGTCAAAGGCATCCTGGCCCACGTCGGGGCCGACAATGTGATCGGCGGGGAGGCGCAGGGCCATTGGGTCATGGACAATTACCCGAATGGCGCCACCCTCATCAATCTGCAGGGTCAGCCCGGCGCGAGCCCGGCCATCGACCGCAATAAGGGCCTGCACAACGTCCTCGACGCCCACAAGGACAAATACAAGTTCGCCGCCGAGCAGACCGCGAATTTCGCTCGCGACCAAGGCCTGAGCGTGACGGAATCGCTGCTCGCCTCGCAGTCGACGCCGCCCGACATCATCGTTTGCGCCAATGACGATATGGCCCTCGGGGCTCTCGAGGCCGTGAAGGGCCGCAACCTGCAGGGCAAGATCAAGGTGATCGGCTTCGACGCCCTGCCCGAGGCGCTCGGCTCCATCCGCGACGGCGGACTCGCGGCGACCGTCGAGCAGTTTCCCGGTGGTCAGAGCCGCCAGGCCGTCGACGTGCTGGCCGAATATCTGAAAACCGCGAAGAAGCCCGAAAAGGACCTGATCCTGCTGACCCCGATCGCCATAACCAAGGCCAATCTCGACAAGGCCGAACGTTTGGGCGAGGTCAAGTAGAAGGGTCCGCCGTTCCGGCCCGCGCCGACGCGCGGGTTGGTCCTGCGGTCGGCCGAGGACGATGTCGTGACCGCCACTCCTCTTCTGCGCATGCGCGGGATCGGCAAGCGTTTCCCCGGGGTCGTGGCGCTCGATGACGTCGATCTCGACGTGCTGCCCGGGGAGGTGCACGGGCTCCTCGGCGAGAACGGCGCCGGCAAATCGACGCTGTTGAAAATCCTGTCCGGAGCGCAAGCGCCGGATGAAGGTACGATCTCCTTCGCGGGTCGTGAGGTGGCTTTCGCGGCGCCCTATGAGGCGCAAGGCGAAGGCATTACGACGATCTACCAGGAATTCAACCTCATCCCGACCCTGAGCGTCGCGGAAAATATCCTGATCGGTCGCGAACCGGGCCGGGCGGGATTCGTCGATTGGGCCGCCATGATGCGCGAGGCCCGCAAGGCGCTCGACGGCATCGGCCTCTTGGTCGAGCCTCGCCGCCTCGTCCGCGACCTGAGTGTGGCCGACCAGCAGATGGTCGAGATCGCCCGTGCCTTGTCGATCGAGTCGCGGTTGATCATCATGGACGAGCCCACGTCGGCCCTGAGCGCCACCGAAGTGGACCGCTTGCTGGCCATCGTGCGCCGGCTCAAGGCCCGAGGCATCAGCGTCATCTATGTGACCCATCGTCTGGACGAGGTTCTGGCCGTGTGCGACCGGGCGACCGTCCTGCGCGACGGCAGGCTTGTCGGCACCGTGCCCATCGCCTCGACCGCGACGGAGCCCGAGCTCACTGTCGACATCATGGTGCGCATGATGGTCGGGCGCGACCTGGGGGTGCTGGCCCGCATCGAGGGCGGCGCCGCCCGGCCGGGGCCGTCGGCCCTGCGGATCGAGGGGCTCGGCACGGATGTGTCGGCGCTCGACCCCCACGCCACGACGCTCGACGGCATCTCGTTCGCGGTGCAGCCCGGAGAGGTTCTGGGTCTAGCCGGCCTCGTGGGCGCCGGCCGGACCGAACTCGCCCGCGCCATCTTCGGTGCCGATCCCTTCGCCAGCGGAACCGTGTACGTCGACGAGCAGCAGGTCAGGATCCGCTCTCCGGCGGACGCGATCGCGCTCGGCATCGGGCTCGTCCCCGAGGACCGCAAGCAGCAAGCCCTGTTTCTGTCGCTGGCGATCCGCGCCAATGTGGCCGTCGCCGCGATGGGACGATTGTCCGCCCCGCTCGGCTTCCTGTCCGACGGATGGGAGCGCGGCCTCGTCGAGCAGTACCGGCGCGCGCTCGGCATCCGCATGGCGAGCCCCGATCAGCAGGTCGCAAACCTGTCCGGAGGCAATCAGCAGAAAGTCGTGCTGGCGCGCTGGCTCGCCCTCAAGCCCAAGGTGTTGATCGTCGACGAGCCGACGCGCGGCATCGACGTCGCCGCCAAGGCCGAAGTGCACCAGCTTCTCGGCAAGCTCGCGCAAGGCGGTATCGCGGTCGTGGCGATTTCCTCCGAACTGCCCGAGGTCCTGGCGATCAGCGATCGCATCCTGACCCTGTGCGAAGGCCGCCTGACCGGAGAATTCTCGCGCCAGGATGCCACGGAGGAGCTCCTGATGCGCTCCATGACCCGGCGGCAGGCGGCGGCCTGACGATGGTGACGCGGATCCCGACCAAGCCTATATCCGATGCGCCCGAGACATTCTTGAGGATCACATGAGCGCGAACGAAGCTCGAGCGACCCATCGCGCCGAGCGCGATTTCGACCTGTTCGGGATCTTGGCGCGGTTCGCGCCCTTGATCTTCCTGGTCGTCCTGATGGCGGGCTTCGCGCTGGCCGAGCCGCGCTTCCTGTCGACGGTCAACTTGCTGAACGTGCTGCGGCAGGTCTCGATCTCCGGGCTTCTCGCGATCGGCATGACCTTCGTCATCCTGACCGCCGGGATCGACCTGTCGATCGGCTCGCTTCTCGCCTTCTGCGGGCTCGCGGCCGCCATCATCGCCAAGGGCAACGCGTCGGGCAATTTTTCGCTTGGCGGCGATGGCGCGGCGCCGGGTTGGGGGTGGGAATCCGCACTCCTGGTCTCGGTAGCGATAGGGGTGTTCGGCGGCGCCATCCAGGGCTTCGCGATCACGCGGGCCAAGGTCCCACCATTCGTGGTCACGCTCGGCGGCATGTCGGTGTTTCGTGGCGCCGCATTGCTTTTGTCGGGCGGTGGCCCGATCAGCGGATTCGACGAAAACTTCCGCTTTTGGGGGCAGGGGCGGGTCGCCGGCGTACCGACGCCGGTGCTGATCTTCCTAGGCTTCGCCATTCTGGCCCATGTGGTGCTGCGCTACACCCGCTTCGGGCGCCAGGTCTATGCGGTCGGCGGCAATCCCGAGGCGGCCCGCCTGTCCGGGCTGAAGGTCGGTCGCGTGCTGATGAGCGTCTACGTCATCATGGGTTTTTTCGCGGGCCTCGGCGGCTTCGTGCTGGCGGCGCGACTCAATTCCGCCGAGGCGGTCGCCGGCATGGGATACGAGCTGACGGTGATCGCCTCGGTGGTGATCGGCGGCACAAGCCTGTTCGGCGGCATCGGCACGGTGTTCGGAACCGTCATCGGCGCGGTGCTGATCGGCGTGTTGCTGAACGGCCTGCTGCTCTTGAACGTGTCGTCCTACATCCAGCAGATCATCATCGGGCTCATCGTTGTCCTGGCCGTGGCCTTCGACACTTTCGCCAAGTCGCGACGCCGCAAGGTGTAGCGGAACGGCCAAGGAGGCCGGTTTCCTTTCGCGAGAGCCGGCGATAGATGTTGGCCCTAGACTAGACCTTCAATGCGCGTCTTCGCAGGGCGCGCCTTTCGCAAAGTTGTTCGATGACCACCCGACTGCACAAGGGCGATCTGCCGGCCGATTACGATTTCGGCACCAGCGTCGCCATCGACACCGAAACGCTCGGGCTCAACCCGCACCGCGACCGGCTCTGTGTCGTGCAACTGTCGCGCGGCGATGGAACCGCCGATGTGGTGCAGATCGCCGCCGGCCAACGGCAGGCCCCCAATCTGCAGCGGCTCCTCGACGATGCGCACGTCAAGAAGCTGTTTCACTACGCCCGCTTCGACATCGCGGTCCTGTTTCATACCTTCGGCGTCATGACATCCAACCTGTATTGTACGAAGATCGCCTCGAAACTGGTGCGCACCTATTCGGACCGGCACGGCTTGCGCGATCTTTGCCGCGAGCTCCTCGGAGTGGATCTTTCCAAACAGCAGCAATCGTCCGACTGGGGCGCCGAAACCTTGTCGGACGCGCAGGTGAGCTACGCCGCTTCGGACGTACTGCATCTGCATGCCCTCAAAGCGCGGCTCGACACTTTGCTGGTGCGGGAAGGTCGCGAGGACCTGGCCCAGAACTGCTTCGACTTCCTTCCCGCGCGCGCGCGCCTCGATCTGCTCGGATGGCCCGACAGCGATATTTTCGCGCACGAGTCCTGACTGCAGGTGGGCACGAGGCGCCTACCTTCCCGTCCCGCACCGCGGCGGTTTCGGACGGACGCTTCACGATAGCGGTCGGGGGTGGGTGGCGACGACCTGCTGCGGGCGCCTTAACTTAGCCACGCCCTTCAGGCTATTTTGGCGCGACCTTACCTTTCGGGTTCGACCGCCCTCGCGCATGACAGATTTCGCCAGCCTCGGATCGCCGGAGCCCCTAGCAGCCCCGATCTCCAGACACGCGGCTTTCCGGACTGCGGGTCGCCACACGTCGCGCGTGCGCTTCCTTCGCAGGATTATACTGTTCGGGGCGATAACGGGCGTCGCCGCGATCTTGGCTTTCGCATTCTTGAATCCGTTCCGGGCCGCCATTCCCTCGGTGACCATCGACGGCATGGGTCTGAACGGCACCAAGGTGACAATGCAGCAGCCGAAACTGGCGGGCTTCAAAAGCGACGGACGCCCCTATAGACTCAATGCGCGAACGGCGGTTCAGGACGCGCGGACCCCCAACATTCTCGAACTGCACGAGCTCGACGCCGATGTCACCATGTCGGACAAGAGCGTGGTCCATGTCGTATCGAACCTCGGCACCTACGACAGCTCCAAGGAAACGATGACATTCGACCATGACGTGCACCTGACGAGCGATTCGGGATTTGATGTCCGTATGGCCAGCGCCTATGTCGAGTTCAAGACGGGTGTGGTGGATACCCGTGCCCCGCTGACCGTCGTCATGAACACCGGCACCGTGTCGGCCGACAGCATGCACATGACCGACAATGGCAAGGAAGTGACTTTCGAGGGGCATGTCCATTCGATCATGCTCCCGGCCGGCACGGCGCCTGCCACTGCGAGCAGTCTCAAGGGGACCGGGCCTTGACGCGGCGGTTTCGCACGGTTTCGCGCAGCTTGGCCGTCGCGTCCGTGGTGCTGAGTACGATGCCGGCGGTCGCGCATGCGGCGAATTCGGACCCGACCAAGTCCGGCGCGTCCACCGCGCCCGCTTCGGCGGTCAGGAAGCCCCAGGCTTCGACCACCGCTCCGCCCGGCGCGAACGTCCCTTTGCTGCCCGGCGCCGGCTCCAAGGAACCCGTCAATATCGATGCCGCGAAGCTGGACTATTACGATAAGGAACAGAAGCTGATCTATACCGGGGACGTCGTTGCCGTGCAGGGCGATTCGACGCTCAAGGCGTCCGTGCTGACCATCTTCCTGCAAAAGCAGGACGCCACCGGCCAGGGAGGCGCAACCGCCCCGACAGCGCCGGGCGCGGCGGGCGCGCCGGGCTCCGGGAGTTCGGTCAAGCACATGGAAGCGCAAGGCCCGGTGACGCTGACTTCCAAGGATCAGATCGGTACCGGCGACGGTGCGACCTACGACAAGGCCGAGAACAGGGTGTACCTGAACGGCAACGTGACCCTTTCCCAGGGCACCAACGTGACCCAGGGCGATCGGCTGATCTACGATCTCACCAACGGTCAGGCGCAGGTGTTTTCGGGAGCCACGAACGGGCGCGTGAAGAGCGTCTTCACGCCGGGCAGCGGAACCCCCGGAGGGCAACCGGGCGACGCCAAGGCTGCGGCCAAGAAGGGCGAGCCTGGGGCGACGAAGCGCAAGGTCCCGGCAGGCGGCAAAACCGCGGCAGGCGGCAAAGCCGCGGCAGGCGGCCAGAGCGCGGTAGGCGGCAAGGCCGCGACAGGCGGCAAGACGTCACCGACATCCCGGTCCGACGCAACGGCAGAGCAATAGGACGCCAGTTGGCAACGGCGCGGCTTGGCATTACAGCCTTTAGTGAGCCGCCAGATTCGCGCAGAGCTGGCAGCCCACCCCCGACGATTCGCATCGGCCCGTTCGATCTCGAGCAACCCGTGGCACGTAGGATACCCTTGAGCAAACGGTTCGCGAGTCTTCTGCCGGGCTTCAGGCGTCCTTCGGCTCCGTTGCAGGACGACCCGCAGGTCGAATTCGGCGTGCCGACATCCGATGACGCAGCCTACCCTCTCTTCGAGCCCCGGTCGCCGGAGTCGTCAGAGGATCGAGCGGCCGACCCTGTCATTACCGCGCAGACGGACGTCGCTTTGGGCGAGGGAAGTCTCGCCGTCCATAACATCGGCAAGGCTTACCGCGGCCGACATGTTGTACAGGACGTGTCGATTCACCTGCGCCGCGGCGAGGCGGTCGGGCTCCTGGGACCCAACGGAGCGGGAAAGACCACGGTCTTCTACATGATCATCGGCCTGGTTCGGCCCGACAAGGGAGCCATCGAGCTCGACGGTCACGACGTCACGTTGCTGCCCATGTACCGTCGGGCGCGTCTCGGGATCGGCTATCTGCCCCAGGAAGCATCGATCTTCCGCGGCCTCAACGTAGAGGACAACATCCGCGCGGTTCTCGAAATCACGGTGCCCGACAAGGCGCAGCGGGAGGCCGAACTCGACAATCTGCTCGAGGAGTTCAACATCCACCGCCTGCGAAAAACACCTGCAATCGCGCTGTCCGGCGGCGAGCGGCGGCGATGCGAGATCGCGCGGGCGCTGGCTGGCCACCCCTCGTTCATGCTGCTCGACGAGCCCTTCGCCGGCATCGACCCGATCGCCGTCGGCGACATCCAGGATCTGGTTCGCCATCTCAAAGGGCGCGGCATCGGGGTGCTCATCACGGACCACAACGTTCGCGAAACGCTCGGGCTGATCGATCGTGCCTACATCATCCACTCGGGCCACGTGCTGACGGAAGGAACCGCCGACGAGATCGTCTCCCATACCGACGTCCGACGGCTGTATCTCGGCCACGATTTCCGAATGTAACGGTTGCACGAGATTGCACAGGGTGCATGCTTAACCTCTCGGGCACCAACCGCACTCCTGAAGGCTGCCGTTCGTTACGGTGACCTCGAAGGCATGCTATAAGCCCTCCCTTCATGGCCGCATCTGGTGCGGCGAGTCCAATCAAAGCGTTTGAGCGTATCGATGGCCTTGTCAGCCAAGCTCGTGTTGCGTCAGGGACAAGCCCTGGTGATGACGCCGCAACTGATGCAGGCGATCAAGCTGCTGCAGTTGTCGAACCTGGAGCTCGCGGCTTTTCTCGAAGAGGAACTCGAGCGCAATCCGCTGCTCGAGCGCGCCGAGGATGCCCAGGACCGGGATGGCGATCCGGAGGCGGCCGAATCCATCCAGGATGCGGCGGAAGGCGACTGGTCGAGCGACGAATTCGAGACCGATCGGGCCTCCATGGAAGCCGGGCTCGGGACCGAGCTCGAGAACAGCTTCGAAGCCGAAGGGCCTCCGGTTGTCGCCGAGACCGCCCTGCAAGGCCAGGGTCTGTCGGCCACGTCATGGACCGGCGCGCCGCCTTCCGCGGACGGAGAAGGATCGAGCCTCGAGCGCTACGTCGCGGCGGCCGGCTCGTTGCATGACCATCTTGCGGCGCAACTGCTCCTGGCGGTGTCGGGCGCGGTCGACCGGCTGATCGGCCATGCTTTGATCGATGCGATCGACGAAGCCGGCTATGTTGCGGAACCCTTGGCCGAGATCGCGGCCCGGCTCGGCGCACCTTTGCGAAAGGTCGAGGCTATTCTGACGGTTGTTCAGTCGTTCGAGCCGACGGGGGTCGGGGCCAGGAGCGTCGCCGAGTGCCTGGCCTTGCAACTGCGCGAGCGCGACCGGTTCGATCCGGCTATGGCGGCGCTCGTGGCCAATCTTGAACTTCTGGCCAGGCGCGACCTCGCGGCCCTGAGGAGGATCTGCTGTGTCGACGACGAAGATTTGGCCGACATGATCGCGGAGATCCGAATGCTGGACCCCAAGCCGGGCCGTGCTTTCGGCGACGGCCCGATCCAGGTGGTGGTGCCCGACGTCTACGTGCGCCCGGCACCCGACGGGTCCTGGCTTGTCGATCTGAACACCGGCGTGCTGCCGCGGGTCCTGGTCAACCAGACTTACCAGGCCAGCATCAGCCGCAAGCCGGCGAGCGACGCCGACAGGAGTTTCGTCGCCAACTGCCTGCAAACCGCCAACTGGCTGACCAAGAGCCTCGAGCAAAGAGCCCGGACCATCCTGAAGGTGTCGGGCGAGATCGTTCGACAGCAGGACGCCTTCTTGGCCCGCGGCGTCGAGTTTCTGCGTCCTCTGAATCTGAAGACGGTGGCGGATGCGGTCGGCATGCACGAGTCCACCGTGTCCCGCGTCACCTCCAACAAATATATGGCGAGCCCGCGCGGCACCTTCGAGTTGAAATATTTCTTCACCGCCTCCATCGCATCGACTCTCGCCGGCGGCTCGCATTCGGCCGAGGCGGTTCGCTTCCGGATCAAGCAGTTGATCGATCAGGAAAGCCCGTCCGAGGTACTGTCCGACGATGCCATCGTGATGCGCCTCAAGGCCGCCGATATCGACATCGCTCGACGGACGGTCGCCAAATACCGGGAAAGCCTTCGCATTCCGTCTTCGGTCGAACGACGGCGGGAGAAGGCGGCCGTTGCTGTGGCGACTCGCTGAGAATACTTCGCCTGTGGCGCATGACGGCTAGTCGAGGCCGCCTGGACGTGTACATGCAACCCGATCCGGTCTTAAGAGCTTGCCCACGCCGGCAGCGGCGGACGGTTGAGAGCGGGCTAGACGTGGACGACGGCAGAAGGGCCCGGCTCGAGGCCTTCATGGCACAAGCCGGCGATCGGTCTCTGGTGATGGGGATCTTGAACGTCACGCCGGATTCGTTCTCCGACGGGGGCCGCTTCGACGCGCCGGAAAGCGCCATCGCAGAGGCCGATGCGATGGTCCGTGCGGGCGCCGCCATCATCGACATCGGAGGGGAGTCGACGCGGCCCGGCTTCACGCCCGTACCAGCGGAAGAGGAATTGCGGCGGATCGTTCCCGTGCTGGAGGCCATTGGCGGACGCCTGCCCGTCCCGATTTCCATCGATACGACCAAGCCCGTGGTGGCGCGGCGCGCCTTGGCGCTCGGTGCTTGCGTGGTGAACGACATCTGGGGCTTTCAAAGCGACCCTAGCATGGCCGATGCGGTGGCCGAGGCCGGGGCGGCCGCCATCGTGATGCACAACCGGGCCAGCCAGGACGAGACGATAGACATCGTCGACGATATGCGGCGCTTCTTCGATCGCTCGCTCGCCATCGCGGCGCGGGCGGGGGTTCCGCGCCGCCGCATCGTTCTCGATCCGGGGATCGGCTTCGGCAAGACGCCCCGCCAGCAAGTGGCGGCGATCAAAGGCATCGCTCGGCTGCTGGATTATGGCCTTCCGGTGCTGATCGGCCTGTCGAGAAAGTCCTTCCTGGGGCGCCTCACCGGAGCCGGGCCCGAAGGCCGCCTGATCGAGACGGTCGCGGCCAATCTGGCGGCTGCGAATGCCGGCGCGACGATCTTTCGGGTGCATGATGTCGCCGAACATACGGCGGCGCTCAAGGTGTTCGATGCCCTCCGCGGCTCGGCCGAGCCATGAGACGGCAACGAACCGTAGAGGTGGCCATCGGGCTCGGGAGCAACATCGGCGACAAGCCGGGCAATATCGCCCGTGCGCTCGGTGCCGTGCAGGCCGCAGGCCTGGTCCGGAACCTCGAGCGTTCCGGTCTATATCGGACGGCGCCGTGGGGACCGGTCGAACAGGACTGGTACATCAATGTCTGCGCGGTCGGGCTCACGGCCTTGCCGCCGCTCGAACTGCTCATCCGCATCAAGGCGATGGAAACGGCCCTCGGCCGTGTGGAAACAATCCGCTGGGGTCCACGCGTCATCGATATCGACATCCTCTATTATGGCGATGTCGTACTGGACACGCCGACCCTAAAGCTGCCCCATCCGGAACTGCTCAAACGGGCCTTCGTTCTGGTGCCCTTGGCCGAACTCCGACCCAAACGACGGATTTCCGGCACCACGGTCGGACGTGCCGCGGCGGAGATCGATGCGTCCGGGGTAGAATCGCTCGACTGAGGGAGAGTCGGAGGCCGGAGGGGACGGCCCACGCACGGGCAGGTTCAATTCTTCTCGTAGCCTGAATTCGGCTCGTGGTCCTGATCTTCCGGCTCAACGGTGGCGCACCATCCGGCCGACCATTCCTGGCGCTCCTCGCTGCCTGCCGCATAGGGATTGTCGCACGAAGGCGTGCCGTCGAGGCGCGCCCGCGCCCCGGCCCGGAAAATGTCGTCGAGAATCTTGCGGTCCTTGCCGAGGTCGTCCGTGCCCTGATGAAAGGCATCGGTGGGGTGGCCTGCCTTCGGTTCATCCATGGCCCAATCTCCGGCCGCGTCGTCGCCGCTCGATCGCTCCGATGCCGTTGGCGTAGTCTGGCGCCCTCGAAGCAACCCAGCCCAGAACTCCAATTCCCGCCCAAGGAGGACCGGAGATGGACCACGCCTCTCAATGTAGGCGCAGAAGCTTGGAATGCCAAACCTGAGATCGGCCGTCACACGCTCTGGCCTGTGCCGTACCGTCAATGTCGCCCGATGCTCGTCCGTGCACCTGGATTTTCGGGCTCGGAACTGGCATATGGGGAAGGAGCGCAAGGCACCGAAACAAGGCTGGCCGCCTGTGCCGGATTGCCCCGGTTGGCCTGCGCTCGGGCCACGGGCCCAATCATCGCCCTTCGTGCCGGACGATCGTTGCAGGCGATCCTTTGGCGCCAACTTTTCTCGAACCTGGATCGAAATGGCTAATTTCAACAACGCAAACTTCGCCGATCGGAAGAGCGCCTCGGCCAATGCCAAGGCGGCTTTGCTCGAGAAGCTTCGGTCGAAACCGGGCGCCGACGACCCGGCGACTTTGGCAAAGCAGGCCGAACGCAAGGCGATCTATGAGGCGCGGCAGCAGCGTGCGGCGGAGCGGGAAGCCCTGCGACGCGAGCGCGAAGCGCGTGAGGCCGAAGAGCGTGCCGCACAGACTGCCGCCGAGGCAGCGGCGGCGGCTGAACGCGAAAGAGAGCAGGCCGCCGAAAGAGCCGCCGCCGAAGAGGTCCGGTTGCAACGTGCTGCCAAGATCATCGCCGATGAGGTCGTGCGCAAGGAGGCCCGCGATGCTCGCTACGCAGCCAGGAAGGCCCGGCGCTGAGCAGCCGCGCGACTTCCAAAGGAGCCGATCTTGTCGGGCTGCAGGGAGTTCGTCTCCTTGCGGACCGACCCCGACGGGCTCGGGGGGTTCATCAGGATAGCCCCGGCCAGCAGAGCAGGAACGACCAAACGCCCGGCCAGTCAGCAGGCCGCCGGCGCATGAGCTTCGCCGGACTGCCCCGGATGGGCTGATGCGACGAGGCCCGCCACGCCGTAAGTTGCACGTTGAGAAGGATTGCCCTTTACTGCGCCAGGGTGTCATCCCTGGAGCGGATGACGCTCCACTCTCGGGCGAGCGATGCTGCTCTCGGAGTGCTGATCCTGGTAGTCCGATCAAGGAGATGAGGCGATGTCCAAAGGCGAGCAACGCAGCAACAAAGAGAAGAAGAAGCCGAAGCAGAACAAACCGAAGGACGATCCGAAGCCGTCCCCGTTTTCGCAAAAAAGCAGTAGCCCGGCAAAACCGAAATAAGGGACGGGCGGCTCGCGCATGCACGAGGGCAGCATCTGGGACCGGCGGGCAAGCACCTCCGTGCATCGCCGGATCGGAGCGGTTCGCTCGCTCCCGAGCTCCGGGAGCGGGAGCACGAGCTTGCTGCGAAGGCCGAGCCGTCTTTGCTCGACTATGTGCATAAGGGCTCGTCATCGCTTGTCTTCGTTGTGACACTGCTTGGGATGGTCGTCACGACCGTGCTTTGGTTCGGAAAGCTACAAAACGGAATTACGGATCTGCAGTCCGTAAATCTGACCGT
>JBBPYT010000222.1:0-9215 GCA_038199665.1 Hyphomicrobiales bacterium | reverse complement strand
GGCAGCCGGTGATGCCAGCCGAGACGCTGGCGCTACCGGGAGGTCTCCAAACCCGGAGGAGAGCTTGGATTCCACGGACTACAGCGCCTATGACAGCAGTATCGACGGGGGCGTCCGCTACTCCGTCGCGAGCGTCCCCTACGCCAACGGAGCTGACTCGAAAGCCCTATTCGAGCCGCGGCACTGTCGGCGTCGCAGCTGCAGGGTCCGTCGCAGGCACTGATCATTCCTTGAACATCAGCAAGAAAGCGCCTGACGCCATAACTTTGTCAGGCTTTGTCGTGATCGGAATCCCGATCTCGCGTCAGGTCAGGTCGGAATAAGACCTCTTTGGACGGTCCCTCGAATCAACAGTTTAGAAGATTTTTGAACGAACGCTCGACGTCGGGCAAAGAACGCGAGAATTGAGTCTCGGTGTACGCCCGCCCCGCACCTTTGCGCGCCAGGCGCGTTGCGGCCATTGCTGCCATCCTGCTACATGGTGCCTCTTCGACGCTTCGGGACGGACGGCCAGATCGTTGGCGGTACAGTATGACGTCATGACGTCCATTCAACTTGCACCTAAAATGGATCAGGCGCTGAGGCGCCCCGTCCAATACAGGGATGCTCCCCGGTATGAGACTTCTATTGGTCGAAGACAGTCAGCGATTGAGTGACCTTCTATCCGAAAGGGTTCACGGCGCAGGCTGGCGGCTGGACGCCGTAGCTTCTGCGGCTGCAGCGACAGAGGCGTCCGATGCTATCTCTTACGATCTGATCCTGATCGATCTCGGCTTGCCCGACGGCGATGGCCAGATCTTGATCAAGGATCTGAGACGGTCCGGCCTTGCCAGCCCGATCCTGGTCATCACCGCTCGGGGCAGCATCGAGGATCGCGTGACGGCGCTCGATGCGGGGGCCGACGACTACCTCGTCAAGCCATTCAATCACATCGAACTCCTGGCGCGGTGCCGCGCGCTGCTCCGCCGCTCCGGCACCCGTCTTTCGGAACTCGTCGAGGTCGGGGATCTCTCGTTCGAACCGGCTTCCGGCTCGGTGCGGGTATCTGGGACCATCCTCCCGCTTTCGCCGCGGGAGCGATCGCTCCTAGAACTGCTGCTCCGGCACGCCAATCAGGTGGTGGCGAAAGAGCGGATCGAGGTGGCCCTGTCCGAGGTCGGCGACGAGATCTCAACCAACGCGGTCGAGCTTGCGGTGTCGCGCTTGCGTCGCCGCCTCGATCCTGTCGAGGCGGGCGTCACCATCGAAACGGTCCGGGGGGCAGGGTATCTTTTGCGGGAGCTGAAACGACATGGCCAAGCTTAAGGGCCGTCCTCGGACCCTGTCGCAGATCTTAGCCCGTCGTATCGCTCTTTTCGCTTGCCTGGCGATGGCGGTCGAGGTCGCAGTCGTATTCATCGATTATTACTTCGACGATGCTCAGCTTTCGGCCTTGATGGTCGAGAGCGAAACACGAGCTTTGTCGGCTGGCGTCAAGAGCAGTGGCCAGGGCCTGTACTTTCGCCTACCGATGACTCTGAACCGCTATTCTGGTCCTGGGCGCGACTACTTCGCCAGGGTCCGCTCACCGCAAGGACAGGTCATCTATTCCAACTGCGATTCCAGTTGCGTGCTGCACCTCCTGCCCCAGGAGGTGAACCCACCGGATCTATGGTCGAGGCTCTTGCGCCCGGGCAAGCCAATCGCGGTCGCAGGCGGCCGATCCTTCGATATTGACGGCAAAAAGATCTTCGTGGAAGTCGCGGTTCTGGACGACCACGAAAGGGTGATGTGGCATGTGCTGGCGCGGGAGTTCGCTGACCACCTTGCCGTGCCGATGACGATCATGCTCGTCTTCGTCCTTGGCGGCATGATGCTGTCGATCCGGATCGCCCTGAAGCCGGTCGAACGGGCGGCCGAGGAAGCGGAGCGGATCGATCCTCTCGATCCCGCCCACCGGATCGACGTGGCCGGCATGCCGCAGGAGATCGCCGATCTGGGCTCGGCCGTGAACAGGACGCTGCTTCGGATAAACGGGCTCATGCAGGCGCAAAAGGACTACGCGACCGCGGTTGCGCACGAAATCCGAACACCTTTGGCGATGATGAAGCTCGAACTCGGGTCCGTCGACCATCCAGGCGCACGCAAGGTGGAAAAGGACATCGACACGCTAGCGCGCTTCGTCGGTCAGATGACCGCGCTCGGCCGCCTGGAGGGCGCCGATCGATGCGCCTTCCAGCCGGTAGATCTGGCGCTCGTGGCCCGAAAGGTGGTCAGCGATATCGCACCCTGGATCTACGATCAGCAGGACGAAATCGCGTTCGTCGATGCCGGCGCCGCTTCTATCAAGGGTCAGGCCCCACTTCTCGACGATGCCCTGCGCAACCTCATCGAGAATGCGGTAAAACATACGCCGCGCGGGACCGCCATCCAGGTTACGGCAGGCCCGGGTCCGATCGTCTCCGTCAGCGACGATGCCGGGCTGCTTCCGCGGGCACAGGACGGAGCAACGGTCGCATTCTCTGGCGATCAATTGGGGATCGGACTGCAGATCATCAGGCGAATCATGTTGCTGCATCGAGGGAGGCTCGAAGCTTCTGTCGACCCCTGCCGGCAGACCACCATGAGGCTCCTCTTTGACACAAGCAGCCGGATGACGGGTTAGCCGTGATCAGGCGGCCGCTCCAAGCTTAAAGATCGCTCACAGGCCCGCAAAGAAGCTCCCTCCGCAAAGCGTGACCGCTGAGTAGACGAGCCCGACAGACGCAAAGAGGCAGGCCAACGCAACCAGGGGCGACACTTCCCTCGTTTCACACGCATCGGCAAAAGCGGCCTGTCTTTTCCGGCCTGTGAGCATCGCACCGATCAAGTTCTCGCGCTTGATGAACTGATAGTAGAAATTGACGCCGATGTGCACGATCGCCAGGCTCAGGATGACGTAGAACCATACGGCGTGCATCGTGCCGGCCCACGCCGAGACCGTGCCGCCGACCTGGTCGGCAAAGGGCCCGGATGCTGTTACGCCGTCGCTGGCGAAAAGACCGAGCAGCACCTGGACCCCGCAAGCAATGAGAAGACCCAGTATCATCATTCCGCCTGCGGGATTGTGCCCGAGATACGGCTTGGCGGTTTTGGCTTGGATCGCACGCAAATAGGACAAAACCGCCAAAGGAGAACGGACGAAGCTCGTGAACCTCGCTGTGCTTCCCCCAAAGACGCCCCAGAGGACACGATATATTAAAAGCGTCAGCACCCCGTAGCCGGCTGCCTTGTGCACGGTCATGTCTGGATCGGCAAAACTGCTGGAAACCCAGGCTGTCAGGATAAGGCTCACCAGCGACCACTTGAAGAGCCGCGTCGGCAGATCCCATGCCTTCACGGTCGGTTGCCTTGATGAATGAAGTTGTGAGTCAAAGCTTCGGGTCGCAGGATCCCTCATGCCAATCTCCCATCTGGACCGGGTGTCGCCTGCGAGAATGCCTTCTCTGCTTCAAGCTGATTACTTGTAGACAGAGTGGCAGGATCGGCATTCCGCGACGAGGCTTCCGAAACTGCTGCGGAACTTGGCCCGGTCGGTAGCCGAGCTACTCGCGGTATCAGCCGCTGCGGCGAAACGCAGAAAGCGGGCATGGAGATCCTGAGCCTTCGCGCTACCCCCCGCAGCGTAGAACGCATCGGCCGTGCGAGCTTGCTGGGCGTAGGCTCTGAAGATGGCTTCCGCCCTCGCCGGATCGAAAGAGCCGAGTTCCGACTTCCCCGCCTTGGTCGTTTCTCCCATGTGTTCCATTATGCCCTTCAAAGGACCGGCATAAGCAGGCCCGGCGACAGCTATAATGATGGCGAACGCAGTCCACCGTTTACGAGGTGAGACCATCCGCGATGACATGCGTACCAACTCTATCATTCAGCCAAGTCCCTGTTCTCGAATCCCTCGTGCCAATGGCATCTTCCCGATCCCGTGATGCCCGCGTGAGGCCTAACGTGCTCGTGCGGCAGGACGCGGGCTCTCAGCGACCTTTTCTGCCATCTTGACAGCTCATTGACAGCTTCGCCGCGATCGGCTTCCCGCCCTCGCTGGGGGGTGCACCCCGGACCGAAGTGCCAGCCGTATCGGAACGCGGGCTTCCCTTAAGCGAGACTTGCCATCAGCCCCTCCCAGTTCGCAAAACCGGCAGATGAGACAACACCTCTTCGCCAAAGCGGAGTAAGGTTAGCCTTGGCCTTGTCAGAAAAGGCAGTGTCTCGGATGCGCGGGCCAATCCACCCTAGCGGTTTGAATTTGCCAGGGGTGACCCCGTTCGCATGGAACCGATAGCTGCAATGTGATGCGGAAAGAATAAAGAATGGAGGCGGCTATGGGCACACCTACCTTGGACTGGAAGGAAGGCGGCCATGGGGTGGATCGCTTGGTGATCTCGACGGCGGATGGCAGTTTGACCTTCAAGCCCAGCCCAGCGTTGGGGGCCGGCACGGGGCAAAAGCCGTTCGATCGGCCGGCGACTTTGCGGGCTGCCAAGTCCCTCGCGGAAGCCTTCCTTCGATTGATGGAAGAAAATCCGGATACCCATCGGGCTTAGGCCGAAGCGCCGACTTCATGAGCCGTGTCGTGCGTTGACGCGCAATACAGCCCTGCCTCTCCGGCGCCCTGCCCCGTCCAACAAGCTTCATTGCGACCTCGTTCCCGATGAACCTGGCCACGGCAGCGGTCGCCGCGCCCCTGAACATCTGATGAAGAACTCCTTCATGTTGGGTGCATCGCCATCGTGGCATTCATCGCCTGGCATTGAGCGTCCGCAGTCGCGGCCACCTCAAGGGAGATCGTCATGCGTGAAGCCATTGCAGTGCGTCGGTATCGTTTCCGGGCTGCGGCAAATCTCTATTTGCGAGACACCGGCAAGATACCGTCGCGTCGGGTGCTTCGGACCATGTGGCGGCTCTCGGTCGAGCCTTAACGCGGCTGGCTGGACTGTTTGCCTATGGTCTAACCTGCAGCACGGCGGCTGCGACGATCCGGGTGCGGCGGTGCGCCTCTGCTGGACGCCGGGAGCGCTGCGGAGACGAGCTTGGGGGCGCCCACGCTTTTCAGCACCATCTCGACGTAAATGGCCGACAGGGCGGCCCGGTCGAGCCGTCCTTTTGGATCGTACCACGTGCATATCCCCGAGAGCATGCACAGGATGCCGAACGCCGAGACCGAAACATCGGTGATCTCGAAAGTGCCGTCGGCCACGCCGGATCTCAGGATGTCGATGAGATGCCGTTCGTAGAGGCCGCGCAATTCGGTGGCGATCCGGTAGTTCTGCGGCTCAAGACTCCGCAGCTCGGAATTGACCACAAAGACTTCGCGCTTGCGTTCGACGTGATACGTCACATGGAAATCGACGAAAGTCCGTAGCCCGTCAAGCGGCTGCTCAACGGCCCCCAGGGCCGTGTCGAGGGCCTCGAGAAGGGTCTCCATATGAACCTTGATGAGGTCGAGGAGCAGCTCCTGTTTGCTGTGGATATGGTTGTAAAGCGATCCTTGCTGAATGCCGACCTTGGCCGCCAGTTGGCGCAGGCTCATCGCCTCGTAGCCGAACTCGTAGATGAGCTCGAGGCCGGCTCTGCGGATCGCCTCCATGGTTTTCGGACCCGACGAGCCGACTGTACGTGCCATATGACCTGATCTCCAGCAGCACGAACCTGTTCGGCACGATGGATCCTCGGCAGCCGAAATTGCTTGAGCGGGACCCGACCCGGAGGTTGGATTAGCATAGCGCGCGGCGGCAATGCACGCCCGGGGAGCCGACCCAGATTGGCTCTTGACGCAGCGAAAGGAACGTTCGATTGTTTTTATAGATATCACCGCGCAGGTTCAACACAGAAAGCGGGTCTCGACCCGTTCAGCCGAACGTGGAAACGGCCGACAAGGAGCCACGAACATCCATGCTGAGCAGGGCGACGACCTATTCCGGCCTGCGGGTCGGTTTCCGGTGGGCGGTCCCTGAACGCTACAATATCGGCGTCGACGTGTGCGATCGCCACGCGCCGAACAATGCTCTGGCGCTCATTAACATCGACGAAACCGGAGCGGAGCAGCGGTTCAGCTTCGAGGACCTGAAGCGGCTGTCGAACCGATTCGCCAACGTGCTCGTCGGCCATGGCCTCAAACGGCGCGACCGCGTCGCCGTGCTGCTGCCACAGGCGCCCGAAACGGCCCTGGCGCACATTTCAGCCTTTAAGGCCGGCCTCATCAGCGTGCCGCTGTTCGAATTGTTCGGGCCCGATGCACTCCGGTACCGGCTCGCCAACAGCGGCGCGCGGGCTATCGTCACGAACCGCACGGGCGCCGACAAGATCGCCGGGCTGCGCGGCGATCTGCCCGAACTCGAGCGGGTCTTCACGATCGATGGGCCGGGTCCCGGCTCCGACGACTTCCACGAACTTTGTTCCAGGGCATCGGACGCCTTTACGCCGGTGGATACGTCGGCCGAAGATCCTGCGATCATCATCTATACGTCCGGCACGACCGGAGACCCCAAAGGCGCTCTTCACGCGCACCGCGTTCTGCTCGGGCACCTGCCCGGCGTGGAGATGCCGCAAAATTTCTTCCCGCAGGCGCACGACCGCTTCTGGACGCCAGCCGATTGGGCCTGGATCGGCGGCCTGTTCAATGTACTCCTGCCGGCTTGGCACCATGGCGTGACGGTGGTGGCCCACAGAGCCAAGAAGTTCGATCCCGAAGCCGCCTTGCGATTGATGGCCGACCAGCAAGTGAGAAACGTGTTTCTCCCGCCCACGGCCTTGAAGCTCATGCGGCAGACGCGAAACACGCCCTATCCTGGGCTTGCTCTGCGCAGCGTCGGCAGCGGCGGGGAAAGCCTCGGCAGCGAATTGCTCGAGTGGGGACGGGTGGTTCTCGGCCGCACCGTGAACGAGTTCTACGGCCAGACCGAATGCAACCTCGTGGTCTCGTCCTGCGAGCATCTGTTTCCCGCGAGGCCCGGAGCGATCGGCCGGGCGGTGCCGGGCCACGACGTCGCCATCGTGGACGACGCCGGGCACGAGGTCTCGACCAACGTCGTCGGCAACATCGGCGTGCGTCGTCCCGACCCGGTGATGTTTCTGGGCTACTGGCGCGACGACCGCGCAACAGCCGAGAAGTTTGCGGGCGATTACCTGCTGACCGGCGATCTTGGACGCCGCGATGACGAGGACTTCATTTGGTTCGTCGGGCGCAACGATGATGTCATCAATTCGGGCGGGTACCGCATCGGGCCCGGCGAGATCGAGGACTGCATTCTCCGCCATCCGGCGGTTTCCCTGACCGGCGTCATCGGGGTACCGGATCCGATCCGGACCGAGATCGTCAGGGCGTTCGTGGTCACGAAACCGGGAGTCTCGCCTTCCGACGCCTTGGCGGAGGACATCCGCGGCTTCGTCAAGACGAGGCTGGCGGCTCACGAATACCCGCGGGAGATCGTCTTCGTCGACGATCTGCCGATGACGGCGACGGGCAAAATCATCCGGCGTGCCTTGCGCGACATGCAGGTCACGTCCGTCCGAGGCATGACGCCGAGTGCGCGAGGATGATCGCATGACGCAAGACCTCGATCGCACGCCGGGCCGAAGCCATGATCGGGTCGGCTCGGGCACATCCGAGGGTCTGGTTCTCTTGGAAAGGCTCGGCGGCGGCGTCGGTCGCGTGACCCTGAACCGGCCCGAAGTCCGCAACGCGGTGAACGGCCCGCTCGCGGTCGCGCTTGCACGCGCCGTGCATGAAGCCGAGGCCGACCCGGAGATCCAGGTCGTGATCCTTACCGGGGCGGGACAGAAGGCCTTCTGCGCGGGGGCGGATCTCGCCGAGATCGCCCGCGGCAACGAGGCGGCGCTTTGGACCGCGGACGGCGGCTTCGCCGGGTTCGTCGATGCGGCGCGCAGGAAAGTGTGGATCGCGGCCGTGAAAGGCTTTGCCCTGGCCGGAGGGCTGGAAATCCTGCTCGCCTGCGATCTCGTCGTCGCCTCGGAGGATGCTGTTTTCTCATTGCCGGAGGTCAAGCGTGGTCTGATCGCCGGCGCCGGCGGCCTCTATCGCCTTCCCAAGGCCATTCCGCGCGCGGTCGCGATCGAGATGATCGTCACGGGGGATCTGGTCGGAGCGAATCGGGCGCGGGACCTCGGCCTGATCAACCGGGTCGTTCCCGTGGAGAGCGTCGACGAGGAAGCGCTTGGTCTCGCGCGAACGATCGCCGGCAATGCTCCGCGCGCCGTCCGCGAAAGCCTCAGGATTGCCAGGATGGCGGGCGAACGCAGCGAGCCCGAACTGCGCCGGATGTCCGATGCCGCCTTCGCCGAGATCAGGGCCGGCGACGACATGCGCGAGGGCGCGCAGGCGTTCATGGCCAAGCGTAGCCCGAATTGGAGCGGTGGTTAGATGCGGCCCAGACTGCTGCGACCTCGTGGTTGGAACCGCTCCCGTTCCTCATGTCGGATTTGTGTCTTGACCCAGATGAGTGCAAGTGTAAACTAACTTAAAAATGCCAAGTACCAGTCAAGGTTTGCTTCCTAGAAGAGGAAGGCCTGACTTTATTCTTGAGGAGGTCGCACATGAAGCTCAGTCGTCGTCAGTTCTTCCACACAGCCTCGGGCGCGCTCG
Organism: Hyphomicrobiales bacterium; assembly: GCA_038199665.1. Classification (GTDB taxonomy): domain Bacteria; phylum Pseudomonadota; class Alphaproteobacteria; order Rhizobiales; family Beijerinckiaceae; genus Lichenihabitans. Next base: position 601 of record JBBPYT010000222.1, on the reverse strand, counting down.
CCTTCGGCAGCAGCGCCAGCCTGCTCAGCCGAGTAGGCCTCGCCGCCGCTGAACCGATCCGGATCGCCAATATTCTGGACAAGACCGGCGGGCTGAACATCTATTCCCTCAAGCAGATGCGTGCTGCCGCCATGGCGGTCGACGATCTGAACGCCGGCGGTGGCCTCCTCGGCCAGCCCCTTCAGTTGATCTTCTATGACAGCCAGTCCAACAACCAGCTCAACTCGCAATACGCGACGCAAGCGCTTGTCCGGGACAAAGTCGACGTGCTGCAAGGCGGGCTGACCAGCTCGTCACGCGAGGTGATGCGCCCGATCGTCGACAAGTTCAAGGGGCTGTATTTCTACAACGCCCTCTATGAAGGTGGTGTTTGCGACCGCAGGCACGTGTCGACCGGAATGGTTCCGGCACAACAGCTCGAGCCGCTCGTCGACTATATGATCAACGAGAAGAAGGCGAAGAAAAGCTACATTCTCGCGGCCGATTACAACTACGGCCAGATTACCAGTAAATGGATGCAGAAGTTCATCAGGCAGAAGGGCGGCCAGGATGTGGCTGTCGAATTCTTTCCCCTGGATGTCACGAATTTCGCACCGGTGCT
>JBBPYT010000221.1:0-5739 GCA_038199665.1 Hyphomicrobiales bacterium | reverse complement strand
GGCCGCGACGGCCGCCGCCACCATCAAGGCGCCGTGCGACAGGTTGAGTACGCCGGAAACCCCGAAGATCAACGTGAACCCCGTGGCCCCGAGCGCGTAGAGCGCGCTGACCGCGAAGCCGTCGATCAGGATCTGCAGTGCGATCATCCCCTGCACCGGCCTCGGTCAGCCATGCCGGAGCAAGCGGCGCTGCGCCGCCTGCGCGAAGCTCATCATCAATCGCCCGTCTGGCCGAGCTTGATGAAGGACGGGAACGAGATCTTGCCGTTGGCGACCGCCGCCGGCCACAGCGTATTCTGCTTGCCGTCCTGCCATTGGCTCATCAGCCCGGCAATGAAGCCCGGCCCGGTCTTGAGCGAATGGGTGAAGGGATCGTCCTTGCCGTAGAACTGCACGCGGCCGGCCGTGCCTTCCCAATCCGTTTGCTCCAGAGCATCGACGAGCTTGTCCGCATCCGTCGAACCCGCGCGATGGATCGCATCGGCGATATAGTAGACCTCGTCGTAAGCCGTGTAGCCGCAATAGGCCGGATAGCCGCCGAAGCGCTTCTTGAAGTTCTCGGCGAACGGCTTGGTCTTGGGCGTCGTCGCGACATCCGGCGCCGCGACGCCGAAGAACAGTACGCCTTCAGCCGCGCCGTTGGTGTCCTTCCAGAAACTGGCGTTGGTGGCCTGCGAGCTGGTGCCGAACATCGGGAGGGGCACCTGCTGCTGCTTCCATTGCACGGTCGGCTGCACGCCGACGTGAGAGATCCCGGTCATGATGACGTCGGGCTTGAGGCTCTCGATCTTGTTGAAGATCGGGGTGAAATCGGTGGTGTCGGGCGAAAAGCGGACATGGTCCAGCACCTGCAGCCCGATTTTGGGCAGGCAGGCGAGATATTCGGCATCGAGCGGCGCCGTCCAGGCCGCGTCCTCGCTCATGACGACGGCCGTCTTCATCTTGTACTGGCCGACCAGCATGTCCTTGGCTGCATCGCAGATCAGGCTGGCCTGAGCGGTCGACGTGAGGTAGCCGTGGAACGTGTACTTGTTGTGCTCGTAGTCCTTATGGATGTTCTGGCTGATGACGTTGCTGGCCGCACCCGGCGTGACGAAGGGCATCTTCAGCCGGGCTGCCCAGGGCTGCAGCGCGAGGACGACCTCGCTGACATAGCTCGCGATCACGGCGTTGACGTGATCCTGATTGACGGCGCGCTGAAAGGCGCGAACCGCATCGGCAGCGGACGAATGGTCGTCGTAGCTGACGATCTCGATCGTCCGCCCGTCGACGCCGCCTTTCGCATTGATTTCGTCGGCTGCCAGCTGCGCGGCACCGGGGATCGATGCTCCGGCAACGGCCTGCGCCTCGGCGATGACGCCAATGCGGATCGGCTCGGCCGCCTGGGCTGAGGAAAAGACCATGCCGGCCGAGCAGAGAAACCCGGCGCACAACGGGCCGGCCAGGGCGGACACCCAGGCAACCTGAAAAGACCTCGATCCCATGGTGCTACCTCGCTCCGGCCGCTCGATTCGGCCTCGCCTCGACAGTGGACGCGGGTGAGTTTACCGGCAGAGCCCGAAACGGCAAGAGAGACTGCCCTACCGTGCCACAGCGCGATCGATCCCTCCCCTCGCCGACCCAAATGGCCTCATGGCGAGGAGCGGCCGAAGGAGCGCGTTTCGAACCACGGGTCGACCCGTCCTGCGAGACGACCGGGAAGGGCACCGCGCCGCGCTGATCGACGAGCGGGACGAGGCCGGGCACTCCGCCCGCTCACCCCGCCGGTCGGGGCGCGAACTTGCGCCCACCCAAGGTGGCAAGGCTCAGAGCGAATGCGCCGACCGCGCACAGCGCAATACTCGTCACCATCGGCAAGGCGGTGCCGTCGAAGAACAGGCTGACGATGGCGATCATGACCCCGCCCGCCACCATCTGGAGCGTACCCCCGAGCGCCGAGGCCATCCCTGCGATCGAGCCATGCTCCTCCAGAGCGAGCACCATGGTCGAGGGAATGACCAGGCCGAGGCAGGCGAAGGCGAGGAACAGCATGGCGACCAGCACCGCCAGGCTATCCACCCCGACCGCCGTCACGGCGAACAGAACCAGCGCGAACACCGCGTAGAGTGAGACGGCGGTGGTCACCACCCGGGCCATGCCGAACCGCGCGCCGAGCGCGGCGGAAAACTGCGAAGCCCCGATGAATCCTACCGCGTTCGCCGAGAAGGCGATGCTGTATTGGGTCGGCGTGAGGCCGAAATGGTCGATGTAGATGAAGGACGAACTCGCTAGAAAGGCAAAAAAACTCGACATGCCGAGCCCGCCGATGAACGTCAGTCCGACGAAGTGCCGATCGCGCAGCAGTTGCCCGAAGCCGCCGAGCATGTTCCCGATGCTCACCCTGATACGGTCCTCGGGCGGCCGCGTCTCAGGCAGAAGGACGGCGATCATAAGCAGTCCCAGCATCGCGGCCACCGTCACCGCGACGAAGATCGCACGCCAGCCGAAGGGCACAATGAGGGCGCTGCCAGCGAGCGGAGCAAGGATCGGCGACACACTGAAGACCAGCATGACGAGCGACATCAGCCGCGTCGCCTCGAGGCCGGTGTGAAGGTCCCGAATGATGGCGCGCGGAATCACCATGGCGGAAGACGCGCCGATCCCCTGGACAGAGCGGAAGACGATCAGCGACCCGATGCCTCCGGCCAGGCCGCAGCCGATCGAACCCGCGATGAAGAGCGCCAGCCCGAAGTAGAGCGGCGGCTTGCGGCCAACCATGTCCGACACGGGTCCATAGGCGATCTGACAAATGCCGAAAGCCATGAAGAAGGCCATCAGGGTCATCTGCGTGGCAGCCGTCGAGGCGTCGAGATCGGCCGCGATCGTCGGAAGCGCCGGGATATACATGTCTATCGCAAACGGCCCGATGGCCGAGAGCAGACCGAGGACGACCGCGTTCCTTGCGTAACTCGGAGCCATGGAGAGCTTTCCGTCTTGCGATTTGCCGCCTGGCGAGACCGTGGCCTTCAGAGCGCCGCCATGGCAAGGACGACGCACCTCTCGTTCGGACGGATGGCCGCGTCAAGCACGGCCATGACGGCCGAGGTGGCCTTTGCGATACGCAGCGTGTCTGGGTCTTTGCTTAGGCAGCTTGTTCGCAATTGATCATCCAGGGTGTGCCGAATTGATCGACCAGCATGCCGAAACGGGCGGCCCAGAAGGTCTGCTGGATCGGCATCCGCACCGTCCCGTTTTCCGCCAAGGCGTGAAATATGCGTTCTGCATCTGCCGGCTTCTCGATGCCGAGCGATACGGAAAAGCCCTGCATGTCTTCCTGGCGACCGGGAGGAGCGTCGGAACCCATCAAGACCTTGTCGCCCACCCTGAGGCGGGCGTGCATGATCTTGTTGCGCCATTCGGACGGGACGTGTTCCGCCGCCGGCGTACCCTCGTGCGGCATCATGGCTTCGATCTTGCCGCCAAGAACCTGCTGATAGAACTTGAAGGCGTCCTCGCAGTGGCCGTTGAACATCAGATAAGGATTTATTTGCATTCGGTCCTCCTTCGGCTGGTTGATGATCCTGGCGCACCGGCGCTATGTCTTGCCTCCAAGCTTCTCCTCCTCCGTCTGCATTTTGGCCAGATAATCGTCGAGCCGATCCAAGGTCTCGTCCCAGAAGCCGCGATACCGCTCCAGCCAGTCGTCGACCTCTTGGAGGGCGCCCGGCTCGATTCGGCATGGGCGCCACTGCGCGGCGCGGCTGCGCGCGATCAGGCCCGCGCGCTCCAGCACCTTGAGATGCTTGGAAACGGCCGGAAGGCTCATGTCGAAGGGTTGGGCCAGTTCGGACACCGAGGTCTCGCCCAGCGCGAGCCTCGCCAGAATGGCCCGGCGGGTCGGGTCGGCCAGAGCCCCGAAAGTGGTGTTGAGGCGATCGGATGACACGGTGTAACAAACCACGAGGTTAAATAACTGGCCGGTTAAGTACCGTCTGGCCGGCATCGTGTCAATGGTATCCGGCGCACCGGCGGATTTGCGTCCGGCTAAACCGGAGGCATCACCGCCCGGCGGCTCTTGCCTATCATTCCCCGTAAGGCACCCAGATGTTCTTCACTTGGGTGGCGCGGCGCAGGAAGGCACGCCCCTGGCCTTCGGCTGGCGAGAGCCAGTCGCGCGCCTCCCCGACCTCGGTCCATGTCGCCTTCAGATTGCTGACCGAGGCCGCCTCGACCATCTCCACCCCGCTCGCCGTTCCGGAATACCAGAGGGCATCGACGCCTTCGTGTTCGGCCAGCACCTTGGCCAGGGTGTCTTGCTCGCCCGTGACGATATTGACGACCCCCGGCGGCACGTCGCTGGTATCGAACACCTGGTAAAAATCGGTTGCGGCGAGCGGATGGACCGTGGACGGGACCGCGACGACCCTGTTGCCCATGGCCATGGCCGGCATGACCAGCGACACGAAGGCCAGCAGCGGCGCCTGGTCCGGACATACGACGCCCATCACGCCCCAGGGCTCGTTCATGGCCAGCGTGACGTGGCGAGACCGGGTGGCGTGGACGGCACCGTCGAACTTGTCCGCGAAGCCCGCGTAGAAGAATATCCGCTGGATCGCGAGGTCGACTTCCCGCTCGGCATTCTGTGCCGATGCGCCGGTCATGGCGCTCAGGCGAGCCGCGAACTCGGGGGCGCGCGCCCCGAGGTTCTCGGCCACGTAGAACAGCACCTGGGCGCGGTTATGCGCCATGACGGTGCTCCAGCCGGAGGCCTTGGTCGCGGCTTCGACGGCGTTGCGGATGTCCTTGCGGTTACCGAGCCCCGCCTGCCCCAGAACGCGATCGTCGGGCCCGGTCACGGCATAGGAATAGCCCGAATCGGGCCGTGCCTGCTTGCCGCCCACATAGAGCTTGGGGGTGCGGTCGATGCCGACCGGCTCGTGCTGCTCACCTGCCCCGGGGTGCGCCGAAAGCGTCGGAAAGGGTGCGGCCGGCAAGGCCGCCATCGGCTTGCCGCCGGCCGCCGCCAGATATTCGATCAGGCCTTCGCGGCCTCCTTCACGGCCGAATCCGCTCTCGCGATAGCCGCCGAAGCCTGCGGCTGCATCGAAGAGGTTGGTCGAGTTGATCCAGATCACTCCGGCCTTGATCTGCGCCGCGACCTCGAGCGCCCGGTTGATGTTTTCCGACCAGACGGACGCCGCAAGACCGTAGCGCGTGTTGTTCGCCAGCATGACCGCCTCGTCCGGCGTGCGGAACGTCATGGCGACCAGGACAGGACCGAAGATCTCGACTTCGGCGAGTGCCGATGCGGGCTCGACCTCGGTCAACAGCGTCGGCGGAAAGAAGCATCCCTGCGCCGGCATGGCGGTCTTGGGCTGCCAGAGTTGCGCGCCTTCCCGCGTGCCCTGGTCGACGAGGGCCCGGATGCGCTGCAACTGGACCGGGGCCACGATGGCGCCGATATCGGTCGATTTGTCGAGCGGGTCGCCGACCCGCAACGCTTCCATGCGGGCCCGCAGCTTGGCGTAGAACCGCTCCGACACGCCTTCCTGGACCAGGAGGCGCGACCCGGCGCAGCAGACCTGCCCCTGGTTGAACCAGATCGCATCGACGATGCCCTCGACGGCGCCGTCGAGGTCGGCATCCTCGAACACGACGAAGGGGGACTTTCCGCCGAGCTCGAGCGAGAGTTTCTTCCCCGTGCCGGCCGTGGCCTTGCGGATCAGGCGCCCGACCTCCGTCGAGCCCGTGAAGGCGATC
>JBBPYT010000220.1:0-16258 GCA_038199665.1 Hyphomicrobiales bacterium | reverse complement strand
TCCATCTTGAACACGCAGGCAAGGCCATCGCCGATATCGATGACGCCGGCATTCTCGCCAGGACCCTGGATGACGTGCGGACCGGTGGTGGGCAAAGTACGCAGATGCCGTCTTGAAGACTTGTAGGAACAGTGCTCGTTCCACATGGCGGAGGCGATGCCGAGTTCAGTGAAGCTCGGGGCGCGTCCGAGCAGGGCGACAAAGCGGTCGTACTCTTCCGGCTTCAGCCCATGTGCGGCGACGAGCTCGGGCGTGATTTCCGGTTCCGGGCGGGGCACGGCAGATCTCCTTGGGAAGCCTGCCGTCGATAGGGTGGGGCGGTCCCGATGGCAAGCGCGCGAGGCGGCGCCCCGGATTTGACCAGGCCCTTGGGACGCAGCATATGTCCGGCCGTGTCACAACAACCTGCCGCACCCCTGGTTTTCGATCGAAGGATCTTGCGGCTGCATCAGCGGCGCGCCTTGGTCCAGGCCGACGAGGACTTCCTGCTTCGGCATGCAGCCGCAGATCTCGTCGACCGGCTCGCGCCGGTGCAGCGCAGTTTCAGCCGCGTGCTCGATCTCGGCACACCGCGCCCGACGCTGGCGGCCTTGCTGCGATCGGCTTTACCCCAGGCGCAAATCGTCCGTGCGGCTCCAGTCCTGGAGGCTGCGGGTGACAATTCGTACCTCCGGCTCGTGGCGGATGAGGAGCGCCAGCCGTTCGCGCCCGAAAGTTTCGACCTCGCCGTCTCGGTTCTGGCTTTGCATGCCGCCAATGACCTCCCGGGTGCGCTGGTGCAGATCCGCCGGGCCCTGAAACCCGATGGGCTCTTCCTCGGGTGCATGTTGGGTGGACAAACCTTGAGCGAGCTGCGCCAGGCGCTGTTCATGGCTGAAGCCGAACTCGCCGGGGGCGCCAGCCCCAGGGTGGCGCCGTTCTCGGATTTGCGCGATCTAGGCCACCTTCTGCAGCGGACCGGGTTCGCGCTGCCCGTGACCGACGTAGAGCCGCTGGCGGTCCGCTACGCAACCGCCTTCGGCCTCATCGCGGATCTTCGCGCCATGGGGGCCACCAACGCACTCGTCCTACGCCGGAAGCAGCCGACGGGGCGAAAGATCCTGCTGCGGGCTGCCGAGATCTATTCGGAACGGTTTACAGATCCAGACGGGCGGCTGCGCGCCACCTTCGAGCTCGTGTGGCTCTCTGGCTGGGCGCCGCATGAGAGCCAGCAGAAACCGCTCAAGCCGGGATCGGCGCGCATGAAACTGGTCGATGCGCTCAAAGCACGAACGCCGGGTGCCGGCGAACCCGGCCGGTAGATCGACCCTCAGCCCTCGCCCTGCGATGCCTCCGCCTTGGCGGCTCCGCGCGACACTCCGACCTTGGCCGGCCGCAGGACGCGGTCGCCGATCGAATAGCCGGTCTCGACCACCTGGACGACGGTGCCGGTCGGAACCGAGTCGTCGGGCAATTCGAATAGTGCCTCGTGCTTGTTGGGATCGAACTTTTGCCCGGTCGTGTCGATCGGCTTGATGGCGAAGCGCGCAAGGCGAGACAGGAAATCGCGTTCGGTCAGTTCGACGCCTTCGACGAAGCTCTTCATCGCCGGCTGGAGCGTGCCGCGTTCGTCCTGCGGCAGGTGCGCCTGAGCTCGCTGAAGGTTGTCCGCTACCGGCAGCATATCACGCGCGAAGGAGGACACGCCGTAGGCCTTCGCGTCGGCCACCTCCTTCTCGGTCCGGCGACGCAGGTTTTCCATTTCGGCCATGGTGCGCAGAATTCGGTCCTTCAGGGCCGCAATCTCGGCGGTGAGCATTTCCGGCGTGGGCGAGACGTCGTTCTCGGCCGAGAGGACAGCCGATTCCGCGGCGGATTGGCTCGTCTCGGTCGCTGCGACTTCGGGCGAAACAGTTTCGGCGGGATCCGGCATGGCAAACACTCTCGACTGGAGCGCCCTCGCGGCAGCGAATGACGTTCCGATGGAAGGAAAGGCGATCGGTTGAACAGGTTTGAGACTGGAAGCGGTTCCCAAACCGAGACTGCGCCAATGTCGGTGCCCATATCTGGTGCCTCAGGGCGAAAATCAAGCGGCTCTAACGGGAGCTGCAGTTTTGCGTCGGAAGGGAAATCCGCGGAGGCCAATCACGACTTGGTGCTGCCCGAGAAGGTGTCGGCCAAGCGCCGGCGAATGGCAGCCTCCCGGCGCGGATCGGTGATCTTCGCTCCAGTCAGGTCGGTGACATAGAAGCTGTCGACGGCCTTTTCGCCGAATGTGGCGACGTGCGCCGACACTATGTTCAGGCTGAGATTCGATATGGCTTTTGTCAGGTCGTAAAGCAGCCCTGGCCGGTCGAATCCGCTGACCTGCAGGACCGTATGTCGGCGCGATGCCGTGTTGTCGACGATGATCTTGGGCGCCAGGGCGAAGGCCGCCCGACCCTTCGGCACCCCGTCCTTCGCGGCCACGATCTTGGTGAGCCAGATGTCCCCGCGCAAGGCTCGCTCGATGCCTTGGGCGATCCGCCCGGCCCGCCGCATTTCGTCCGCGTCTTGTTCGAAGCCACGCGATACCGACACGGTGTCGAGAGCGAGCCCGTCGGTCGTCGTATAGATATGCGCATCGACGATATTGGCACCCGCCGAGGCGCAGGCCCCGGCGATGATCGACAGCAGGCGCGGATGATCCGGGGCCGCGATGGTCAGTTCGGTGACGCCTTGGAACGCATCGGTGATCACTTCGGTTGCAAGCGGCTTCTTCTCGCGTTTGAGCACCGCCAGCAGATTGGCATCTCGAACCTTGTGGGGCAGGTCGACCCGCATCCAATAGTGCGGATAATGGCGCGCCGTGTAGGACTCGAACTGATCCTCGGTCCAGTCCGACAAGGCGGCCCGCAGCTCCCGCTTGGCCGCGAGGACGCGGGCGGTGCGGTCGAGAACCGATTCGTTGCCACCGAGTATCGTCTCGGCTTCCCAGTAAAGCGTGCGAAGCAACTGCCCCTTCCAGCCGTTCCAGACACCGGGGCCGACCGCCTTGATGTCGCAGATCGTCAGGATCAGCAGGCAGCGCAATCTTTCGATCGAGCCGACGATATCGGCAAAGGTTTCGATGGTTCGGGGATCGCCAAGGTCGCGACTCTGCGCGGTGTTCGACATGACGAGGTGGTTCTCGATCAGCCAGACCGTGAGTTCGGTTTCTTCGATCGAAAGCCCGAAGCGGGGTCCCAGCTTTCGGGCAAGGGTCGCGCCGACAACCGAATGGTCATCGCCGCGACCCTTGGCGACATCATGCAGGAACACCGCGAGATAGAGCGCCGAGCGGCCGGCGATTGTCGGCATCAGCCCGTTCGACAGCGGGTGCTCGTCCTTGCTGCGCCCGGCATCGATCTCGGCCAGGATGCCGACGGCTCGCAGAAGGTGCTCGTCGACCGTGTAATGGTGGTACATGTTGAATTGCATCATCGCCACGATGCGCCCGAATTCGGGGATGAACCGACCGAGTACACCGGCTTCGTTCATGCGACGCAGCACGATCTCAGGGGCGTTGCGCGAGGTGAGGATCTCCATGAACAGGCGGTTGGCCTCTTTGTCGTCTCGCAGGGCGCTGTCGATCCGTTTCAACGACAGCGTCACGAGGCGCGTCGCATCAGGGTGGATCGGTAGGCCATAACGATCGGCGATCGAAAACAGGCGGATCAGGTTGACCGGGTCGCGCTCGAACGCGTCGCGGCGCGCCACCGTCACCCGGTCCACCTCGATCGCGAAATCGCTCGTGCCGGGAATGGAACGCGTCCTGCGCCGAAGCCCGTTCACCAGCCTGTCAAGCGCCGCGGGCGCTTTGGCCTCGCGCTCTTCCAGCGCCGCGCACACGATCGCGGTCAAGTCGCCGACGTTCTTCGCGACGAGAAAATAGTGTTTCATGAAGCGCTCGACGGCCGACAGCCCCCGATGGCTGCCATAGCCGAGCTTGTCCGCGATGATCCGCTGATAGTCGAAGCTGAGGCGTTCCTCGGCCCGCCCCGACACGATGTGCAACTCGCAGCGCACGCGCCAAAGAAACTCTTCGCAGCGGCGGAACAGCCCGAATTCCTTTGGGGTGAACAGGCCCGCCTTGACGAGATCGTCTCCCGTCTGCCCCCGGTATACGTATTTGGCGATCCAGAACAGGGTGCTGAGGTCGCGCAGGCCGCCCTTGCCTTCCTTGACGTTGGGCTCGACCAGGTAGCGCGACGCACCGGCCCGCGCGATCCGGGCTTCCCGCTCTCCAAGCTTGACGCTGACGAACTCGCGCGCGGTCTTGGCCACGATCTCCTTGTCGAAGCGCGTCCGCAACTCCTTGAACAGGGGCTCGTCGCCCAGCACGAACCGCGCTTCGAACAAGGCTGTCCGGATTGTCATGTCGGCTTTGGCCTGCCGGATGCATTCGTCGACCGAGCGGGTCGAATGGCCGACCTTCTGACGCAGGTCCCACAGGATGTAGAGCATCGCTTCGACGACGCTTTCACCCCATGGCGTCTGTTTGTAGGGAAGGAGGAACAGAAGATCGATGTCCGACCCCGGCGCCAAGGTGGCGCGCCCGTAACCGCCGACCGCAGCCACGCAGAGCCTTTCGCCGGAAGAGGGCCGCTCGAGCGGGTAAACAAAACGCAAGACATAGCTGTGGATCGAGCGCACCAATTCGTCCTGCAAATGCGCAAGACGGGTCGCGCAAACCAGGCCGCGGTGGTCCTTTTCGAACGCCGCCATGATGCCGGCCCGACCCACCTTAAGGACTTCGCGGAACCGGTCGACGACGGCACGCCGAAATGCGGAGTTGTCCTCGATTTCAAGCCGCAAGGCGGCGAATTCCTCGTCGAGGTGAGCCCGATCGAAGGCGGAATCATCCGCTTCGACCCGGCGTTCGAAGCTTTGAACGACGATGGTCATGGAGGACGTTTATCACATCGGTGGTGGGCGAGCGTCGGAGTTTGATAAGGAGCGCCTGCCTTCGCGGGCGCTCCTGGCGGATGAACTCCCTATAAGGAGGGAAGCCTTGTATCGCCTGAAGGAAATGCCGGCTCATCCAGTCATTCATGGCGGGTAACCGGGAAGATCGGCAAGGGGCGCTGACCCGTAAGCCAGGAGACCCGAGCCTCATTGGGGATCTAGGGAACTCAGGCCGCTGCTGACAATCAGCACGAGGCCGCCGACAACCAGTTCGGCGAGCGTGTTCCGGCGAAGCCAGGCGCCGACGGCAACGGGCGAGCTACCCATTCGGGGTACCAGGCGATAGCGGTTCACCAACGCGATCGCGATCATGCCGACAACCAGGGCCACCTTGCCGAGCAGCAGGCCAGCGTAGGGCGAGGATGGGTAAAGAGGCCAGCGGCCCAGCACCAGGACCGTGTCCAGCGATCCCGTGGCAACCAACAGCCCCACCTGGACCGCTGAGCCCACAAGTCAGCAGGACCGTCAAGGCGGTGGAAGCTGGGACGTCGTGGAACGTGTGCATGATGAGGTCCCCGAGTGACGGGCTAATCCTTGGGCGTGGAAGCCGACGTTCCGCCGCCCCCGGAAGCACCCTGGGCGCCGACGTCCTCCACATCGAACGTCACCGGCACCGTGCCGGCCTTTTCGAAGGTCAGGGTCCCGGGGAAGCTTTCGCCCTTCTTCAAGGGTCGTTTCAGGCCCTCCATCATCAGGTGATCGGAACCAGGCTTGAACGCCACGGCGCCGTGCGCCGGAATGACCACGCCTTCCGTGATGGGCCGCATCATCGCAACCCCATCCTTCATGGTCATCGTGTGCGGCGAGACCTTTCCCGAGACTTCGGTCGAGGCGGCCGTGAGCCGATCTGGCGTGTCTCCCGCATTGCGGATCACCAGATAGCCGGTCGCGACCTTGGAGCCGCCGGGCGTGGCGCGGGACCAGGGTTGCGCGACGGTGATCGAACCTGTCGTGAAATCACGGGAGACGGCGTTCTGGGGAACCAGCCCGCCGAGCAGCGCGACACCGGCGGCAGTGGCGACAGCTTTCCCTCGAACGCGATACCGCGAAGCCGAACGAAAGCGACCTCCCCCGAACGCGGCGGACAGCGGAATTGCCATTGAAGTGCTCCAGGCGTGAGGGACATCGCCGCAGGAGGCATGAGGGCTAAAGGAGGCCTGACCGGGAAAAGGGCGGCCGCGAGGGCCGCGGCAGTCAGCCGACGCTCGGAGGTCCTCGGGTCAGTCGTGGCGAGCGTTCGCGCCGGACATCAAGCGCCTCCGTGCCGCGCAGGACCGTGATCCGCATGGCGATAAAGGCCCGGGAGGGCAGGGGCGCAGCACTGGAAGGCGGAAGCAAGCTGCCCGCCATGGCGCAGCCGAACAGGCAACAATCCGGGCCGTGAGACGGGGCCTTGGGCCGGCCGGAACCGTCGATCGTATCGGCAACGCCGCCACGGCTGCAGATGAGGGGTCCCGCAGCGACGCCGGACAAGGCCGTGCGTGCTGGCGCCGGGAAGGCGGCAAAAACGAGCTGAAAAGCCGTGAGATAGGCCGCAAAGGTCGCGACCCAGGTTCCCCAACGACTTTTCGGCTTCAAGCGCACGAACTCGGCCTCACGTCTCGACCCAGGCTAGCACGACGAGCATTGGCTGCAAAAAGGCGTTCGTCTGTCCCATTCGCCGCTCTGTCTCTTGGTCAGCGCGTCTTCCGCAGCGGCCCGGGCTCCAGGCGCGACAGGTCGAACTCGTCGACATCGTGCAGGAGCTCGACGAACGCGGTAGCGCCGTAATCCGCGGAAGCCTCGCCTTTCTCGGCCGTGGCGGAGGCCGCATCGCCCATGGCGCCCGACGACGAAACGTCCTGGGCTGCCCAGCCGAAGCCGATCGGTTGCGTGACCCTGAGCCAGGTGAAATCCTGCTCGATCGCCACGCTCGCCGGCACGAAATCTTCCACCTCATCCGTCCTCACGAGATCCGGACGGAAAGCCAGCATGAGCGAAGTTTCCGCATCGCCGGCGTGTATGCCGTGAGTGCGTTCGGTGGCGGAATAGAGGCCGTCAGGGTAGCCGAACCGGTGCCAGGACGCGACGACGGCCAGCATGCCGAGACGTACGCGCAGGTCACGGGCCACAATGTCGAGCGGCGCCATGTTGCCGCCGTGCGAGTTCACGAGCACCAGTTTACGGCAGCCCGCGCGAAACACGCTCTCGCCGATCTCGGTCCAGGCGCGAATCACGGTGTCGACCGAAAGCGTCAGAGTCCCCGGAAACGCGATGTGTTCATTGGACTTGCCGATTGCCTGGACCGGAAGGAACAATGTGGGGAGATCGGCAGGCAGACGTTGGACGGCTCGTCGAAGGTAGCCTTCCATGATGTAGCTGTCGACGCCCACCGGCAGGTGCGGTCCGTGCTGCTCGATGGCGGCGACCGGCAGAACCGCAATCACGTGCTTCATGTCGGTGATGTGGAAATCCGTCCAACTCATCTCGGCCCAGAACTTCGTGCGCAACATCATGGTCGGGCCTGCCTTCTCCCAGCGTGATCGGCCGCGTTCTCGCTCGATTGAAGCGCAGGCCACGCTCGGATTCAACGGGAGGCCACTCTTAACGGGAGAGCTTGGCGGCGATTGCCTCGATTTCAACCAGGAACTCCGGCCGCGCGAACCCCGAAACGATCAACAGGGTCGAGGCGGGAGGCGGGGATGAAACGAAACGATCGCGCACTTCCATATAGCCGGCCAGATGCTCGCGGCCCGTCACATAGGCGTTGAGCCGCACCAGATTGTTGAGACTCATCCCGCCCTCCGCCAGGACGGCCGCGATCGCCTCGAAACAGAGCGCGGCTTGCGCTTCGACCCCCGGCGGCACGGTGCCGTCGCTCCGGATGCCGAGCTGACCCGAGCAGAAGATCGTCCGGGCCGCGACCGGGACCGAAACGCCGTGCGCATAATGCGCGAAAGGCGGATGGATGCTGGTCGGGTTGAGGCGGTGGAACATGCTGGCAAGCTAGAACGCACGAAATTGACGTGCAAGCCTTGGCGATGTCCTGGCATTCTGAACGACTTGTGGATAGCTTTGAAGGAGGCAGAACCCGCGACCGCAATCTCAATCGCACGTTGCCGCACTTTCGGGCCTTTTCGCAAAGGGCACGAAGTTTGCTGATCGGGTTCCACGGAGCTCGTTGGATCAATGGATTTGCGGCACGATAGTCTCTGCCCACGGAGAAGCTGCATGGGAATTCTCAAACGGGTCTCGATGGCCGCCCTTGCGCTCGGAGCATCGATCGCGGTCGTGCAAGCGGCCGATCACGTTACCTTTGGGACCAACTGGCTGGCGGAAGCCGAGCATGGCGGATTCTACCAAGCGGTCGCCGACGGTACCTACGCGAAATTCGGTCTGGACGTGACCATTCTGCCGGGTGGCCCGCAAGCCAACAATAGGCTGCTTCTGCCGGTCGGCAAAATCGACTTCTACATGGGCGGCAACATGCTCCAGGCCTATTCGGCGGTGGAGCAGAACGTGCCCACCGTGGTGGTCGCGGCGATGTTTCAGAAGGACCCGCAGATCTTCATGTCCCACCCGGGCGTAGGAAAGGACAAATTCGAGGATCTCAAGAACGGGACCATCTTCGTCGGCAAGGAGGTGCTCGCCTCGTCCTATCGCTGGATGGAACAGAGCTACGGTTTCTCGGAAGACAAGGTGAAGCCCTATACGTTCAACACCGGACCATTTCTTGCCGACAAGATGTCGGCCCAGCAGGGCTATCTCACGGCCGAGCCCTTCGCGGTGGAGCGGCAGGGCGGGTTCAAGCCGAACGTCTTCCTTCTTGCGGATTACGGCTTCAGCACCTATGCGACCACCATCGAAACCCGCCGCTCGCTGGTCAGCGAGCATCCGGACCTCGTGCAGCACTTCGTCGATGCATCGACGATCGGCTGGTACAACTATCTTTACGGGGACAATTCCAAGGCCAATGCGGCCATCAAACGCGACAACCCGGATATTACCGACGAGGAGATCGCGTTCTCCATAGCCAAGTTGAAGGAATACGGGATCGTGGATTCGGGCGATACCGCAACGCTTGGTATCGGCGCCATGACCGATGCTCGCCACAAGGACTTCTTCGACAAGATGGTGAAGGCCGGCGTCGTGTCCGGCGACATCGATTACAAGAAGGCCTACACCGTCCAGTTCGTCGACAAGAAGGTAGGACTCGACCTCCGGCCCAAACCGTGAGCTTCGAGTCAGGATCGGCAACGACGTGGAGGCGAGCGGACGGCGGCCGATTGCCGCGACTTCGCCGCAATGATTGAGACTGCTGCAGCAGCATGGACGACGCTCTGGATCTTTCGCCTGCGACGCGCAGCACATCCGGCCGGGATCTGCTGGTCTCATTGCGAGACGTGTCCAAGACCTTCGATAACGGCACGACGGCGCTGAGTCGGCTGACACTCGATGTCGCGGAAGGCGAGTTTCTGTCTCTGATCGGTCCATCGGGCTGCGGCAAATCAACCGCTCTCCGCATCCTGGCCGGCCTGACCGAAGCCTCCTCCGGCTCGCTCGCGTGGTCGGTCGAGAGGCCGGAGATCGGTTTCGTATTCCAGGAACCGACGCTCATGCCCTGGGCGAGCGTGCTCGACAATGTGTGGCTGCCGCTACGACTGCGGCACGTATCCCGCCGGAGCGCCGCGGATCGGATCGAAGAAGCTCTGGCCATGGTCGGCCTGTGGAAATTCGCTTCGAGCTATCCACGTGAACTTTCCGGCGGCATGAAAATGCGCGTGTCGATCGCCCGCGCGCTGGTCCTGAAGCCGCGCCTCCTGCTGATGGACGAACCCTTCGCCGCCCTCGACGAAATCACCCGCTTCAGGCTCAACAACGACCTCGTCCGGCTGAAGGCCGAACTCGGCACGACCGTCGTCTTCGTCACCCATTCGGTCTACGAGAGCGTCTACCTGTCGACCCGCATCGCGGTCATGGCGGCGCGGCCGGGCCGCGTGGTGGACGCTATCGACGTTCCGGCACCGCCGATCCGAACCGAAGAGTTCCGGGCGACGCAGCTTTACATTGACACCTGCCGAAGAGCATCGCAGGCGCTGCACGGCGCGATGGCTGAGGACGAATCCCTTTGAGCGCCGCCGACCCGATCGACATGCGGTCTCATGTGGCCGACAGCGCGGCGGGACCGGGTGACAGGTCATGGCGACGGCTCGTTCCGCACCGGCCGGCGGAATATGTTCTCCCGGTCGCCATCTTCGTCGCAGCGGTCCTGGCTTGGGAGGCGGTGGTGCGGCTCCGCGGGATCCCGCCTTACATTCTCCCGACACCGAGCCTGATTTTCGCGACCCTCATCAAGGATTGGCCCATCCTGTCCGGATCGCTGCTGGTGACCCTGCGGACCACGTTGCTGGCGCTTGGGCTGGCGGTGGTCGGCAGCGTGGGGCTGGCAATCCTGTTCGTGCAATCGAAGTGGATCGAGCGCTCGTTCTTTCCCTTCGCGGTAGTACTGCAGGTCACGCCGGTCGTTTCGATCGCGCCGCTGCTGTTGATCTATCTCGAGCCGGGAACGGCGGTTCTGGTCTGCGCCTTTCTGGTTGCGTTCTTCCCGATCCTGTCCAACACGGCGCTCGGCCTCGCCTCGGCCGATCACAACCTGATTGAGCTGATGGAGCTCTATCGGGCTTCGCGATGGCAGCAGCTCGTCCGCCTGCGCTTGCCATCGGCCCTGCCTTATTTCCTGGGCGGCCTCCGTATCGGCGGCGGCTTGGCCCTCATCGGCGCGATCGTGGCGGAAATCGCGGCTGGCTCCGCCGGGCAGGGGTCCGGCCTGGCGTTCCGCATCGTCGAAGCCGGTTTTCGCCTCAACATCCCCCGTATGTTCGCGGCCCTCGCGCTGATCTCGCTCACCGGCATCCTGATCTACGTGGTCTTGACGGTGCTGAACCACTTTCTTCTTCACCGTTGGCACGACAGCGCCCGAAAGCGTGGAGCGTGATGTGGCTGGTCTGAAGATCCCGGATGGCGTCACGCGCTGGAGCATTCGCAACGCGCGCGTGCCGGCGATCCTGCTGCGCGACCCGCCTGCCCGGCCCGATGCGGAAGGTTTGTGCGCGGTCGACCTCGCCATCGCCGGCGCAACGCTCCAAGCGATCTCCCACTCCGCCGACAGGACCGCTTCCGCGGACAGGACCGCAGCCGGACCGATACCTTTCGTCGATGCCGGGGGTGGCTTGGTGCTGCCTTGTTTCGTCGATGCCCACACTCATCTCGACAAGGGACACATCGCGCCGCGCGCCGAGAATTCGGACGGCACGCGCGACCGCGCGATCGAAGCTGTGGCCCGGGACCGGGCCGCACACTGGACCGCGGTCGACGTGCGGACCCGGATGGAGTTCGGTCTTCGATGTGCCTACGCCCACGGCACCGCGATCATCCGTACCCACCTCGACAGCCTCGGTCCGCAAACCCGCATCTCTTGGCCGGTTTTCGCAGAGCTGCGGGATGAGTGGCGCGACCGCATCGACCTGCAAGCCTCACCGCTCTTCGGCATCGAATTCGCGCTCGAGGACGCGCATATGCGGGATATAGAAGATATGGTCGGTGCCTTCGGCAAGCTCTTGGGGGCAGTGACCTATCCGGGGCCGACCCTGCTGCCCGGCCTCCGGCGCCTGTTCCGCCTCGCATCGGAAAAGGGCTACGACCTCGACTTTCACGTGGACGAGATCGGCGATCCGACCGTCAACACCCTGGCCGTGATCGCCGAAACGGCGCTCGACTTCGGCTTCACGGGCCGGATCCTCGCGGGCCATTGCTGTTCGCTGTCGATCATCGACGACGAAGATCGAAGGCGCACGATCGACCTCGTGGCCAGGGCCGGCATCGCGGTCGTTTCCCTGCCGATGTGCAACATGTACTTGCAAGGCCGCGGCGGCGGCACGCCGCGCTGGCGCGGCACCACGGTCTTCAAGGAACTGGCCGCCGCGGGCGTCCCTGTCGGTGTGGCGAGCGACAACACGCGCGATCCGTTTTTCGCCTACGGCGATCTCGACATGGCGGAGGTCTGGCGCGAGGGCACGCGAATCCTCCATCTCGATCATCCTTATGATGCTTGGGCTCGATCGGTCGTCCGTACTCCCGCAGCGATCCTGGGCTGCGCCGACCATGGCTCGCTTCGTCAGGACGGCCCGGCCGATTTCATCCTGTTTCAGGCTCGCTCATTGTCCGAGTGGATGTCGCGCCCGCAGGGTGACCGAACCGTGGTGAGGCAGGGTCGGCCGGTCGATGCCCACCTGCCTGGTTACGACGAACTCGATCACCTGCAAGGGCTTCGACCATGAGCGGGCGCTACGACATCGCCGCGCTGCAGAAGCGCATCGGCGGCATCAGATGCGAGGCCAATCCGGCCCTGGTGAAGCAGAAAAGTCGCGACTTCTTCTGGTATTCGCCCGTCCTCAAACGACAGCTCGATCACGTGTCGGCCGACCTTGTGGTCAGCCCGGGAAGCGTAGCCGAGGTCGTCGAGACACTATCGGCCGCGTATGAACTCGGCATTCCGGTAACGCCCCGCGGCGCCGGCACCGGGAACTACGGGCAGGCCATGCCGATCAGCGGCGGCGTGGTGCTCAGTCTCACCGAAATGGCGGAGGTGCACGACATTTCTCCCGGCCGCCTTCGCTGCGCTCCAGGCGCCATCCTGGCCGACATCGACCGCCGGACGCAAAGCGATTCGGGGCAGGAATTGCGCATGCATCCCTCGACCTACAACACGGCTTCCATCGGCGGGTTCGTGGCCGGCGGGTCCGGCGGGGTCGGCTCCATCAATTGGGGCGGCTTGCGCGACCTCGGCAATATCCTGGGGCTGACAGTCGCGACCATGGAGGCGCGCCCGCGGTTGCTCGACCTGAGCGGCGCCGATCTCGCCAAGGTGGCACATGCTTACGGCACCAACGGCATCATCACGCAGGTGGAGATGCCGCTCGCGCCCGCCTACGATTGGGTCGACGTCATCGTGGGGTTCGAGGATTTTGCCGACGCGGCGCGTTTCGGGAATGCGCTCGGGGAAGAAGACGGGATCCTGACCAAGCTGATCACGCCGATTGCCGCGCCCGTGCCGGAACTTTACTTCCTCCGGCATCGCCGTTTGCTGCGATCGGGCAAAAGCGTCGTGCTGGTCATGGTGGCACCCCACGCACTCGACGCGTTCCGACTTTTCGCAGGTCGCTTCGGCCGGTCCGAAATCCTGTTCGATGCCTCCGACGCGGCGGCTGAAGCCCAGGAAGGCTTGCCGCCCAACTACGAGCTATCCTGGAACCATACGACCCTGCGGGCCCTGCGGGTCGATCCGGCGATCACCTACCTGCAGGTCCTGTACCCATTTCCCGACCAGCTCCGGCTGGTTCGGCAGATCCACGACCGGTTCGGCGACGAGGTGATGGCCCACCTCGAGTTCACGCGTTTCAATGGCAAGATCACCTGTTTCGGCCTGCCGCTGGTCCGGTTCACCACCGAAGAGCGTTTGGACGAGATCATCCGCATCCACGAGGACATGGGTGCGCCGATCTTCAATCCGCATCGCTATACGCTCGAGGAGGGGGGCATGAAGCAGATCGACGCCGCGCAACTGGCGTTTAAGCGCGTAGCCGATCCGCAGGGGCTGCTCAATCCCGGCAAGATGATCGCCTGGGAAGACCCGAGCTTCGATTTCGCGACCGGCAAGACCTACCTGTTTCCATCACTCGCCGCGGCGACAGGCTAAAGGCCCGAGAGGTGAGGGTCCTCGTCGTCTACGCTCACCCCGTCGAAACGAGCTTCGTGGCCGGCCTGCACGAAGTCGTGATCGAGAGCTTGCGGGGCAGGGGTCATGAGGTCGACGATTGCGATCTCCATGCGGAGGGTTTCGACCCCGTTCTGTCGCGTCAGAACCGCATCGACTACCACGATCCGAAGCGCAACCAGGCGGATGTCGCCGAACACGTCGTCCGCCTCGAAGCGGCCGAGGCGCTGGTGCTGGTCCACCCCGTGTGGAATTTCGGCTTCCCGGCGATCCTGAAGGGCTATTTCGACCGGGTGTTCCTGCCCGGCGTCAGTTTCGATATCGACCGGAACGGCAGGCTCGAATTCAAGCTGAGGCATATCCGCAAGCTCGCCGCCGTCTGCACCTATGGCGGCAGCCGCTGGCGTGCTGTGTTGGCCGGCGATCCGCCGCGAAGCTTCGTCAAACGGGTGTTGCGGGTGCAGATCGCGCGGGGCGGCTCGTGCGAATATCTGGCGCATTACGACATGAACCAAACGACGCCGAACCGCCGGGCAGCCTTTGTGGCGCGGGTGCGTGAGGCGTTTACGGCGTGGACGTGAGACATGAGGTTGGTTTGGCCTGCCAATGATCGCTGCGGCATCGCCGGCCCTCAGCGACCCTTCCACACGGGCGCGCTTTTCCCCGAAGGCACCCCACCCTCGATCTGATCCTCACTGCCGTACAGCCGGTCGACCGCGGGAAATCGCCGGTGCGCAATGCGGCCATGGCGCAGGATCTCATGGCCGCAATGCGTCGAGAAGGCCTGTAATCGGCACGATCCGGCGTATATCGAGCAAGCTGGGAAGTTCTCCGCGGCCCAAGCCGCGACTTGCCCGAGGAAACAATCGCGTGCCGATCCCCAATGTTCTCTCCATCGCTGGTTCGGATCCGAGCGGCGGAGCCGGCATTCAGGCCGACCTCAAGACCTTTTCCGCGCTCGGCTGCTATGGCATGGCGGTCCTGACCGCGTTGACGGCACAGAACACGCGCGGGGTGTCGGCCGTGCACGTCCTCCCACCCAAGTTCGTCGCCGCACAGATCATCGATGTCTTCGCCGACGTCGAGGTCGCAGCCGTCAAGATCGGAATGCTCGCCACCGGCGAGGTGGCTCGCGTCGTCGGCGAACTCATGGCCCAGCATCCGCGAGTTCCGGTCGTGCTCGACCCCGTGCTCGTGGCGACCAGCGGGGACAGCCTTGGGGCTCCCGACGTCGTCGAAGCCATGCGCCGGGATCTTCTCCGGCTCGCGACCGTCATCACGCCGAACCTGCCCGAAGCGGCCCGGCTTGGCGATCGGCCCGTTCCGAAAGATGAGGCCGGAATGAAGCTGTTGGCCGAGCGCCTGCACGCGCTCGGCGCCAGGGCCGTTCTCGTCAAGGGAGGCCACCTCGCTGGACCGACGGCGGTCGACATTCTTTTTGACGGTCGGCAGCACCATATCTTCGTGGCGCCCCGCGTGGTGACGGATAACACTCACGGTACGGGATGTACCCTGTCCTCCGCCATCGCTGCCCATCTTGCCGCAGGGAGAAGCCTCGTCGATTCGGTTCGGGCCGCTAAAATCTATCTTACCCAAGCCCTGGACGAGAGCGGGCGCCTGCGGGTCGGGACGGGGCACGGGCCTGTTCACCATTTTCACGCACTCTGGCCGCGCGATTCAGGCGAGGTAAGATGAACGTCGAAGCGAAAGCTGCAATTAAAACGGGACCCTTGCCCGCAGGGCACCCGCCCGTGAAGCCACGCCGCATCGGCGTACTGCTGACCAATCTCGGCACACCGGACGCGACGGATTACTGGTCTATGCGCCGGTATCTCGGCGAGTTCCTGTCCGATCGCCGCGTCATCGAAGTGCCGCGCGCGCTGTGGTGGGTGATCCTCAACGGCGTCATCCTGACCACCCGGCCAAGCCGAAAGGGCAAGGATTACGAGACGATCTGGAACCGCGAACTCAACGAAAGCCCGCTCAAGAGCACGACCCGCGCGCAGGCCGAAAAGCTCGACGCTGCCCTCAACGTGGGCCTGATCGAGCCCGAACGCGAAGGCATCGTGGTCGAATGGGGCATGCGCTATGGCAATCCTTCGATCAAGTCGGCGGTGGAGCGGCTGTCTGCCAAGGGCTGCGACCGCATTCTGCTGGTGCCGCTCTATCCGCAATATGCGGCCGCCACCACAGCGACGGCCAGCGACAAGACCTTCGAGGCGCTGATGACGATGCGCTGGCAGCCGACGCTGCGCGTGGCGCCGCCCTATGCGGACGATCCCAATTACATCGAGGCAGTCGCTCAATCGGTCCGCGACGGTTTGGCGAAGCTGCCGTTCGAACCCGAGGTGATCCTCGCGTCCTTCCATGGTGTGCCCAAAGATTATCTGTTGAAGGGTGATCCCTACCACTGCCAATGCGCCAAGACGTGGCGCCTGGTTCGGGAGGCGCGGGGGCGATCGCCCCCGCGGTTCCTGCTGTCGGTCCCGTCGCGGGTCGGGCGGGCCGCCTTGCGGCCCCCCCAAACCCCCCCGACCCTCC
>JBBPYT010000219.1:0-6185 GCA_038199665.1 Hyphomicrobiales bacterium | reverse complement strand
GCGCGCTGCCACGCCATGCTGTCAGCCGACGGCTGGGCTGTGTCGATGACGCCGGTCACCGGCGACCAGGGCGCCGACCTCGTGGCCGATGCCGACGGGCGCCGGCTCGTGCTGCAATGCAAGTGTCACACGAAGCCGGTCGGCAACAAGGCCGTTCAGGAGGCATTCGCCGCGATGGGGTTTCACGGCGGCGATCATGCGGCCGTCGTGTCGAACAACGCCTTCACGCGCTCGGCCCGGCAATTGGCGCAGGCCAACGGTGTGCTTCTTCTCCACCACGATCAGCTGTCGAACCTCGAAGCATGTCTCGGCCGTGCCCATGCTCGCCGATGATCGATCCTCAAGTTGCAAGCCGAGGCCATGCATCTTCTGTCAGCAGTGGGATGACCTTGCGGGTCCGGCCGGAGTTCCGGCTTCGCTGGCCGTCCGGCACCCGATCCTTCGCGCCTGTAGCGTGCTGAGCACCGTGGCTTCACCCGCCGTCCACCTTAGTTGTTCTCGAACGCCTCCTCGTGTACTGACGAGCGCTAGCTCGCCGGGGAGCACAGTGACGGCTGTTTCCAGATGGGCTTGCATCCTGCGACGAGCCCGAGAGGAGGCGGCCTGGTGAGCACTGAAGCTTCTTCGCAGGCTGCATGGTCGCTCGCCCTCCGGTCGCCCGAACAAACGGAGCGTTTCGCGGTCCAGGTGGCGAATTTTCTCCGCGCAGGCGATCTCGTGACCCTGTCGGGAGAATTGGGGGCCGGGAAATCGACCTTCGCGCGGGCGCTCGTGCGCCACATGGCGGGGGACCCGGACCTCGAAGTACCGAGCCCAACCTTCACGCTGATGCAACTGTACCACACGCCCGCCTTCCCGATCGTCCACGCCGATCTCTATCGGATCCGGGGCGCCGACGAAATGGCCGAACTCGGGTGGGACGAAGCGGCTGACGGTGCGCTCGTGCTGGTCGAATGGGCCGAGCGAAGCGGCGGCAATCTTCCACCCGACCGCCTCGATATCGCCTTGTCGCTCGACCGAGCCGACCCTGACAATGCTCGGATGGCGGTGGTTACCGGGTTCGGCAATTTTGCCGCGAGGATCGACGAAGCCCAGGCGATCCTTGCCCTGCTGACCGAAGCCGGATTTCCGCACGCTACCAGGACCTTGGTTGCCGGCGACGCGTCGACCCGTGCATATGAACGTCTTACCAACCCCGATGGCACGACGGCGATGCTCGTCATCTCCCCGCCCCGGGCCGACGCGCCGGTCGTGCGCTTCGGCAAGCCTTATTACGAGATCGCACACCTGGCCCGCGACATCCATCCGTTCCTGGCTATGGCTAAAGCTCTGCGCGCCCAAGGCGTGTCGGCGCCTGCGATTTTGGCCGAGCATGCGGACGCCGGGCTCGCGGTGGTGGAGGACCTGGGCTCCGAGCCCTTCGTTGACGCCGAGGGCCCCATTTTCGACCGGTATCTCGAAGCGGTGGGGCTGCTCGCACGCCTGCATGCGTCGAGCCTGCCCGAAGTCGTTCCGCAAAACGGCTTGGGCTACGCCATCCCCCGCTACGATCTCGACGCCCTGCTGATCGAAGCCGAGCTCGTCGTCGACTGGTATGCGCCACATGTCGCGAAGGTCGCGATCCCGGCGAGCGGCCGGGCGGCCTTCATGGCGGCGTGTACGCGCCTGTTCGAGGAGATTCTGGCGGGAGATATCACCTGGTGTCTGCGCGATTTCCATTCGCCCAACCTGATCTGGCTCGGTCAGCGGCAGGGACTCGCGCGGGTCGGCGTGATCGATTTTCAAGACACGGTGCTCGGCCATCCGGCCTACGATCTCGCGGCGCTTCTTCAGGATGCGCGCACCACCGTTCCCGACGCGCTCGAACTCAAGCTGCTCGGCGCCTACGCACAGATGCGCCTTACACTGGACCCGACCTTCGACACGGCCGCATTCGTGCGGGCCTACGCGATCCTCGGCGTTCAGCGAACGACCAAAATTCTCGGAATCTTCGCCCGTCTCGACAAGCGCGACCGCAAACCCCACTACCTGTCGCTGCTACCGCGGATCGAAGGTTACCTGACCAAGGGCCTGGCGCACACGGCCCTGGGGGAGCTAAAGGCCTGGTACGAGGCCTATATGCCCAAGGTGCTCAGGCCCGGGGCATGATCTCCCTCTCGGCCGCAGGTCGCAAAGCCGCGCGATCCGACAATCCTGCTCCGGCGCGCAATCAATGAGGAAGTCCGCCTTCGAGGTCGCGGCTGAACAGGCAATTCGACCATGATCCCACCTATGCCCGAAACTGCCATGGTCTTCGCCGCCGGCCTCGGGAACCGCATGCGGCCCGTGACCGACGTTCTGCCGAAGCCGCTGGTTGCGGTCGCCGGCAAGACCATGCTGGACCACACGCTCGACCGTCTCGCCGCCGCCGGGGTCAAACGCGCCGTCGTCAACGTGCATTACCTCGCGGACCAGATCGAGGCCCACCTGGCTACTCGCCGGTGCCCTGCCGTGATCGTTTCTGACGAGCGCGATCAATTGCTCGACCAGGGAGGCGGCATCCGCCACGCGCTCGATGCGCTCGGTCCCGAGCCGTTTCTGATCTGCAACACCGATGCATTCTGGGTCGAAGGCCCCCGATCGAACCTTCAGCGGCTTGCAAGGCTCTGGGATCCGGCCGAGATGGACATCATCCTGCTCGTGGCCGCCGCCACGACGAGCGTGGGCGTGGATTGGCCGGGTGATTTCAACATGGATGCCGAGGGACGCTTGCAAAGGCGGGAGGAGCACGGCGTAGCGCCCTTCGTTTATGCCGGCATCGGCATCGTCAAACCGGAGCTCTTCGCCGGCATGGGCGAGGAGCCCTTCCGGCTCGCCCCGTTCTTCTTCGAGGCGGCCGAAGCGGGCCGGCTCTATGGATGCCGGCTCGAGGGCATCTGGCTCCACGTCGGAACCCCGGACTCCATCGCGCAAGCGGAAGCGGCGATCGAACGGTCGGTGCAGTGACTGGAGGGCACCGTGTCGGGCACGGGACGCGGGTGTTTTCGGTCCCGCCCGGGGCTCCTTTCCTCGAAACTCTGAGCGACGCGCTGCTCGAGGGCGTTCTGGTCGAGGGTTTCTCGCGCGCCGACAGACCGCTCGGGCTGGCGGCGGCGACCATCTACGTTCCGACCCGTCGCTCGGCTCGCGCCTTGGCCGCGACTTTGGCCCAGCGCCTCGGCTCACCCTCGGCCTTGTTGCCGCGCATCGTACCGCTGGGTGCCTTGGACGACACCGAGCTGCTGTTCGAGGATAGCGGGGTGGAGAACGCCTTGGCACCGGACCTGCCCTTGGCGATCGGCGACATCGCCCGGCGCATGATCCTGACGCGCCTGATTCTGGCGTGGGGCGAAGCGGTTCGACATGCCATTTTGTCGGTCGATGGCGCCGGCGAGCGCAGCCTGAGCAGCGACGAGCCGCTCCACGTTGCCACTTCGCCTGCCGATGCCTGGCACCTTTCGGGGGAACTGGCCGCGCTGATCGACGAGTTGACCATCGAGGATGTGGCCTGGACCCGGATGGCGCCGCTCGGGACGGCCGAGTTCGATCGCTACTGGCGCATCACGCTCGACTTCCTCGACATCGCTATCGCCCAGTATCCGAGCATCCTGGCGGAGCGCGGCCAAGTCGACAGGGCGACGCGGCAGGTGCTGCTGATCGAGGCCGAGGTGGCGCGGCTTGCAGCCGGACGCGCGAAGGACCCGGTTGTGGTGGCGGGATCCACCGGCACCAACAAGGCCACCGCCCGGCTGATCGCGGCCGTTGCCGGCCTGCCGCGGGGCGCTGTGGTCCTGCCCGGGCTCGACATGCGTCTCGACCAAGAATCCTGGACGATGATCGGCGGCAGCGTCGACGGTATCGGGCCGGAACCCGCCGCGGGACATGCGCAAGCCTCGCTCCACAGACTCTTGAAGACGATTGGCCTCGAACGCGGCGAGGTCACGGAGATCGGCGCCGTTCCGGCGGGCCGCGCTGCCCGCGGGCGGCTGGTCAGCGAAGCCCTCCGGCCGGCAGACTCGACGGATCGGTGGCGACTGTTGGGCGATCTGGACCGCGCTGCGGCGCTGCAGGGTCTGACCATGATCGAGGCAGTCGACGAACGCGAGGAGGCTCTCGCCATCGCGATCGCGCTGCGCGAGGTGCTCGAAGGGCCGGGCACGGCCGCGCTGGTCACCCCCGACCGGGAACTCGCGCGCCGGGTGCGCGAGGATCTCATGCGCTGGAGCATCGACATCGAGGAGTCGAGCGGCGCGCCGCTCGGGCAGACCCCCGCCGGCGCGCTGGCGCGGCTGGTGATCGATTGTGCCCTGCGCGATCTGGCGCCCGTCGAAATCCTCGCCCTGTTGCACCATCCGGACCTGCGGCTAGGGCGGCCCCGCGCCGAGGTCGTCCGCCTCGCGCGACGACTCGAAACCGCGGTCCTGCGCGCCGTCCTGCCTCCGCGCGCCCTGCACGACCCCGCCGAGCTCCTGGCGCGCGCCCGACGGGGCGCAACGCAGCCTCACGCGCCGCAGGCGCTGACGTCCCTGTCCGAGAACGACTTCGCCGAGCTCGCCGCCTTCCTCGAAGATGTTCTGGCCGCGCTCGCGCCTTTGCGGGCGCTCGGTGCCACGGCGTCTTTGCCGGCATGGCTCGCGGCGCATGAAAGCTCCGTGGCCGGTCTGCTGCGGGACCAGGCAGGCGAAGTCGCCATGACCGGGCCCGGCTTCGCCGTTCTCGCGGCGCTGTTCGAAGAACTCGACGCCGCCGCAGATCCCGCCATCCGCCTCGATTGTCCCGGCTATGCGGCCTTGTTCGACCGCTTGGCGGCCGAGACTCCGGTGCGCGGCCCCAATCGCAGCCATCCGCGCATTAAAATCCTGGGGCTTCTCGAGGCCCGGCTGCTGTCGGCGGACCGAGTCATCCTTGGCGGGCTTGACGAAGCGGTCTGGCCGCCCCAGGCCCGCACCGACCCTTTTCTCAACCGTCCGATGCGGGCCGCCCTCGGGCTGACACCGCCGGAGCGGCGGATCGGACGAACGGCGCACGACTTCGAAATGGCGCTGAGCCAGGCGGAAGTGCTCATCACGCGTGCGGCGAAACGCGGCGGAGCGCCCACGGTGCCGTCGCGCTTCGTCCAGCGTTTGGCGGCGGTCGCGGGCGATGCTTGGCACAGCTGCCGATCCCGCGGCGAGGCCTATCTCACCCTCGCTCGCGCGCTCGACAAACCCGCGCGGGCCAGAGTCGTCAGGCGTCCCTCCCCTCGTCCGTTGCTGGAACTGCGCCCCAAATCGCTCAGCGTGACCCGGGTGGAAGTGCTGCGCCGCGATCCCTACAGCATCTACGCCGAACGCATCCTCCGATTGGTGCCGCCGCAAGCCATCGCCGTGAGCATGGGGGCTCGCGAGTTCGGAACCGAATTCCACAAGGCGATCGCGGCATTCTCCAAGGACGACCGGGGGGACAGGCTGCTCTCGGGGGCAGCGGAGGCTCTCGCAGATTCGTTGCGGAACGCCTTCGCGATTCCGCTCGCCGAGCCGGGCTTCCGCTCGTTTCAATGGCCGCGCATCGAGCGCTGGACGCGAGCCTTCCTGGCGTGGGAAGCCATGCGGCGCTCGGACCTGGCCGAAATCCTGGTGGAGGAGAAGGGCAAACTTCCGCTGCGCTTGGCCGACGGTTCGACATTCACCCTGACCGCGGAGGCCGACCGCATCGAGGTCGACCGCTCGGGTCGCGTCACCGTCATCGACTTCAAGACCGGGGCTGTGCCAAGCCTTCGAGAGGTCAAGGCCGGTTTCGCCCCGCAGCTGACGCTCGAAGCCGAAATGGCGGCGCAGGGCGCGTTTGCGTCGCTCGGTTTCGGCAGGCGCGTCGGCGCGGCGTTCTATGTCAAGTTCGCCAACAGCGACGAGGTGAAGGCGCTCGCGCTTCATTGGAAGGACGACCCTCCCTTCGACGAGGTGGTGGCGGTGCACCGGGAGGAGTTGGTCGCACTGCTCAATGCTTTCCGCGATCCTGCGATCGGCTATGTGGCGCGACCCTTCCCCAAATTCGCGTCGCGCTTCGGCCCCTATGACCACCTGTCGCGTGTCAAGGAGTGGTCGGCGACGAGCGGCGTTGAGGACGCGGACGAAGCGGGAGCAGGCGAATGAATGCCCCGCGCATAGCTCTGCCTCAGGATACGATTT
>JBBPYT010000218.1:0-19532 GCA_038199665.1 Hyphomicrobiales bacterium | reverse complement strand
TAGGGTTCGGGATCGCCGAAGCGATGCTCGAAGCCGGCTACGCCGTAACCGTGACCGGCCTGACCGAAACGGAAGTCGAAAGCGTGCCGCGAAGCAAGGGTCTCCAGGCGATCCGGCTCGACGTCACCGACGACGCGTCTGTCGCGGCCGCCATGGCGTCCTTCGATCATCTCGACGCATTGGTGAACTGCGCCGGCGTCATTCATCGAAGCGGCGCAGAATACGACGTGGGGACCTTCCAGAAGGTCATCGATGTCAATCTCACCGGAACGATGCGGATGTGCGTCGCGGCCAAGCCGAAAATGTCTTCGGGCGGTTCGATCGTGAATACCGCCTCCATTCTGAGCTTTTTCGGCGGGCCTCTCGTTCCCGCTTACGCGGCTTCCAAAGGCGGCGTCGCTCAACTGACCAAGAGCTTGGCCGGCGCCTGGGCCGCCGACGGCATCCGGGTCAATGCCGTGGCGCCCGGCTGGATCGCCACCGAACTCACGCGCGTGCTAAGGGAGGACGAGGCACGCTCTGCGGCCATTCTGGCGCGCACGCCGATGCGGCGCTGGGGCGAACCCGCGGATATCGGCGGCGCCGTCGTGTTTCTTTGTTCCGAGGCTGCCCGGTTCGTAACCGGGTCGATTCTTCCGGTCGACGGCGGCTATCTTACGGTGTGAACCCGACCAGCGGCCGCACGCGGCCCGCACTCCGGCAGCCCCAGGGAGGCCCAGCACCATGACCGCTGCAGAACCGCAAACCCGCTTGGCCGAGCGCGTGCCCTATCGGCATCCGCAGCCCAAGGAGGCCTTTCCCGAACTGATCGTCCCGGACGCCATCCCTCAAGACGAGCGACTATGGGTCTTGCAACAGGCAAACGTGTGGTTCAGGCCTCTTTGCCTCTGCGCGAGCCGCGGCTATTGGATGAACCTGCTGAGGGTACGCAAGTCGGGCGTTCTGTCCCGCCACCGACACCCCCAGCCGGTGCACGGCTTCGTGCTCAAAGGCAGCTGGCACTACCTCGAACATGATTGGGTCGCGACGGAAGGGGCTTATGTCTACGAAGCGCCCGGCGAAACCCACACGCTTGTGGTCGAGGACGATGTTCCCGAAATGATCACCATGTTCCAGGTGAACGGAGCCATGATCTACGTGGATCCGGACGGCGGCGTCCTCGGTTATGAGGACGTTTTCACCAAAATCGACCTCTGCCGCAGGCATTATGCGGCGGTAGGGCTCGGCCAGGACTTTGTCGACCAGTTCGTCCGGTGACACGCCTCGCCCGGGGCTGACCCCGGGACGACCGAGCAGGGCGGCCGTGCGAGAGATTCGGCCTATTCCGCCGCCTGCATCGGAACGACGCCGTCGCGTGACGGCAACTTGCGCGGCGCGCTTTCGATCTCGTCCAGCTTGTTCTGGACGTGGCGCGAAAACATGTATTCGGCCGGCCGCTGGTTCTCGAGCGAAACCTCGGGCGCCATGGCGCCATCGGTCTTGATGCCTTTGATCGCCAGGCCGAGCATTTTCCAGGGTTTCTGGACGGCGTCCTTGACGGCAGTAGCTTCGAAGCCGCAGTGGACCATGCAGTCGGCGCATTTCTCGTAATTGCCGGTGCCGTACTTCTCCCATTCGGTTTCGTTCATCAGTTCCTTGAAGGTCTTGGCGTAGCCCTCGCCCAGCAGATAGCAGGGCTTTTGCCAGCCAAACACCGTGTAGGTGGGATTGCCCCAAGGTGTGCACTGGTACGTCTGGTTGCCGGCCAGAAAGTCGAGGAACAGCGGCGACTGGAACCACGGCCAGGCTTTACTTGCCTTGCCGCGGGCAAAGATGCCGCGGAACAGCTCCTTGGTCTTGGCACGGTTGAGGAAATGCTGTTGATCCGGTGCCCGCTCGTAGGCATAGCCGGGCGACACCGTGATGCCGTCGATACCCATCGCGGTCACGGTATCGAAGAAGGCGGCGGCCTTCTCGGGGTTGGCGTCGTTGAACAGCGTCGTATTGATGTTGACGCGGAAACCCTTGGCCTTGGCCGCCTTGATGGCCGCGATCGCCTTGTCGTAGACGCCCTTTTGGCAGACGGACTTGTCGTGCATCTGCTCGTCGCCGTCGAGATGGACCGACCAGTTGAAGTAACGGCTCGGCTTGTAGTGATGAAGCTTCTTTTCCATCAGCAGCGCGTTGGTGCAAAGGGTAACGAACTTCTTCTTGGCAATCGCACCCTCGACGATCTGCGGCATCTCCTTGTGCAGCAGTGGTTCGCCGCCGGCGATCGACACGACCGGCGCGCCACATTCGTCGATGGCCCGCATGGCATCTTCGTAGGAGACGCGCTGATTGAGGATCTTGTCCGGATAATCGATCTTGCCACAGCCCGCGCAAGCCAGGTTGCAGCGGAACAAGGGCTCGAGCATCAGCACGAGGGGGTAGCGTTTGCGACCGCTCAAATGCTGCTTGAGGACATAGGCGCCGATGCGCGCGGTCTGGTGTAAAGGTATACCCAAGTTCCACTCCTTCGGGCCCGTGCCAGCCTTTCGGCCGGCCGCGGAAAACGCTAAACGTTCGCGAGTTCCGCCGGCAGGCGGAACGATATAGTTTCTTCGATGCCCGGCAGCGTCGTCACCTCGATCGGGCCGACCCGGCGCAGGGCGCTGATCACATCGTCCACGAGAACCTCGGGCGCCGACGCCCCGGCCGTCACCCCGACCACCTTGGCGCCCCGGACCCACTCGGCATCGAGCGCGGCGCCGTCCGCGATGAGGTAGCTCGGAATGTTGCTCTCGGCGCCGATCTCACGCAGCCGGTTGGAATTCGAACTGTTGTTGGCGCCGACCACCAGAATAACGTCGGCCACCTTGCTGAGCTCGCGAACCGCCGTTTGACGGTTCTGCGTCGCGTAGCAGATGTCCCGCGTTTCCGGCCCCACGATATTGGAAAACCGCCCCTTCAGCGCCGCGATGATGCCCCGCGTGTCGTCAACGCTCAACGTGGTCTGGGTGATGTAGGCGACCGGCGCATCATTCGGAAGTTCGAGCCGCGCGACATCGGCCGCGTTCTGCACGAGATGCACCCGGCCTTCTATCTGGCCCATGGTGCCTTCGACCTCGGGATGCCCGGCGTGGCCGACCAGGATGACCGCTCGGCCCTGCCCCAGGTAGCGCCGGCCCTGATGGTGGACCTTGGCAACCAGCGGACATGTGGCGTCGAGCACCGGGAGGTCGCGTTCCTGCGCATCATGCTCCACTGTCCGCGACACCCCGTGAGCGCTGAACACGGTGACGGCACCGCGGGGAATCTCGGACACGTCCTTGACGAAGAGTGCGCCCTTGGCCTTCAGACTTTCGACGACATGCCTGTTGTGGACGATCTCATGGCGCACATAGACCGGCGCCCCATGCTTGACGAGAGCACGTTCGACGATCTCGATGGCACGGACGACGCCTGCGCAGAACCCTCGCGGTTGCGCCAAAACGACCTTCATTGATCCCGTCTCCCGCTCCGCCGTCCGTGCCGCCCGAGGCTTCCCCGTCGAAGCTGCCCCTTTCTGACCTTGCGTCCTGTCCATACCGATCGAACTCCGTAGGCAAATTCGGCAGTTCCCGCAACCATTCCGGGACCCGGAAGGCTTCCGACGCGAGAATCCTTCGCATCCTGTGGCGCCGCGGCATCAGCCGAGTGCCGCGGAGGCGTCGACTGCAGGCCGGGGTCGCGGCTTCCAATCGCCTCCTCCGCGGCGCCTATGGTTAATCGTTAGGGTTAAGGTCCTTTTAAAGTTTCCCTGCCATGGTTGCCATATTGGCCAGACGCCGGGGCGCTTGCCCTCGCGCGACATCAAGGGGAACTCGTGTCATGGGCAAGCTGAAAGCCCTTCTTCTCGCGGGAACGGTGGCGTTCGGCGCCACCGGTTCCGTTCACGCCGCCGACTTGCCGCCCCCGCCCGCTTTCGAACCGGCGCCCATCGAGCCCGTCGAGTTCGGCGGCTGGTATCTGCGCGGAGACGTCGGCGTGGGGATCGCGTCCAGACCCGAGATCCGTTCCACCTTCTCCGACGTGGTTCCGAACCCTCGTTTCGACGAGCAGCGCCTCGGGGATTCGGCTTTCGTCGGGGCCGGCGTGGGCTATCAATTCAATCACTGGCTGCGCTTGGATGCCACCGGCGAATACCGCACGTCGCAATCCCTCAACGCCATCCAGAGCTTCAATGCCGGAGCGTTCTTTACGCCGCCTAACAACTCCCGCGGCTACGACCTCTATACCGGGAGCGTGCAGAGCTCGGTATTCCTGGCGAACGCCTATATCGACATCGGCTCTTGGTACGGCATCACGCCCTTCGTGGGCGGCGGCATCGGCGGCAGCTTCAACCGCATATACGGACTGACCGACGTCGGCGTAGGAGGCCCGGGCGGCTTCGGCAATGGCGGTTTCGGCTTCGCCAAGGAGAAGGATAGCTTCGATCTCGCCTACGCGGCCATGGCGGGCCTATCCTACGCGATTTCGCCCAACCTCAAGCTCGAACTGGCCTATCGGTACCTGAACATGGGCCAAGCGACCTCCGCTCCGATCATCTGCGTCAACACCACCGGCTGCACCTTCGAAACGCAGCGGCTTCGCCTCCAGTCCCAGGACATCAAGCTCGGCATGCGCTGGATGTTCAACGACATTGCGCCGATCGCCCCGGTAATGTACTCGCCGCCCCCGCAGGCGCCGCTGGTCCGCAAATACTGATCTCGCGAATACAGCCAAAACCTTGGTTTCGGGCCCTTGGTGGCCCGCCTATTCTGTTCATAACAGGATAATCTATAGAAATTGCGCGGAACTACGTAAATTTTCCGCCCTGGTCGGGTATGGTTAAGCTTCACTTAAGCAGTCGGACTTATGGTTTCCGAACTGTTGACGCGCCACCGTTCCGACGCGGCGAGGGTTGAAGGAAAGCAGTCATGCGGCTGAAGACGGTATTCGGCGCGGCGGTCCTCGCCGCAACCTGCGGCGCGGGCCTCGGCACGGCGGCACGCGCCGCCGACATGGCGCCGCTTTACGCACCAACCACGAGCTACGCTGAGCCCGAACAACCACTCGAATTCGGCAGCGGATGGTACCTGCGTGGCGACGGCGGGTTCAGCGAAGAGGACCGCCCGAAGCTGAATGCGACAACCAACACGTTCAACCGCGATGCCACGCAATCCGGCTACAGTCTGGGCCTAGGCGCCGGTTACCAATTCAACTCCTCCTTCCGGGCCGATCTCACCGCCGACTTCCTCGATCCTTTCAAGGATACGGCCCACGTCGCCTGCGGCTTGTTCTGCGATGAGACGCTGAGATCCCGTGTTTGGCGCTGGGACGGATTGGCCAACGGCTATTTCGACCTCGGCACCTGGTTTGGCGTGACGCCTTACGTCGGCGCCGGCATCGGCTTCAGCGGCACGCATCAGGACGGCTCGGTTCAGGTCAACGGCGGCCCTGTGCCGCTTGCCATCTCCACCGCGTCCCTGAGTAACGGGAACGTGCCGAGCCACACCACCTATCAGTTTGCCTGGGCCGCGATGGCGGGCTTCTCCTACGCCTTTTCGCCGCACCTGCTGCTCGACGTGAATTATCGCTACCTCGATCTCGGGCCGACCACGATTCAGCTCTTCCCGCTGACCTCCGTCCGCAAGGACCTGACCACGCAGCAGGTTCGCGTCGGCATCCGTTATATGATCGATTGAGGTCTCCGGTCGGCACGCCAGATCCCGATCGGCTCCCATGGCGGCCGTCCTCCTGCCGGCTGCCCCGACGAACATCGCCGCGACATGCACCGGGCCTTCAAGAGCCGTCGATCCCTCGGTCCGCTTGATCGGGGCTCGACCCGAACCTAAACCTCTGTACAAGGGATAAGGTCTCGACGGCCGCGGGGAGGATCGGATGATCCGATCATTGATGACGTCCCGGCGCTTCGCGCCGCTGTTCTGGTGTCAGTTCTTCTCGGCATTCGACGACAATGTCCTCAAGAACGCGCTGGTCTTCCTGATCCTGTTCAAGGTCGGGGGTTCCGGCGCCGACACCCTGGTCACGGTCGCTGGCGCGCTTTTCGTGGCGCCTCCTCTGCTGTTGTCCGGCCTCGGCGGTGAATTGGCCGACCGCTACGACAAGGCCCTGGTGGCACGCCGTCTCAAGCTGTTCGAGATCGCCGCCTCAGGCCTTTCGGTTGCCGGCTTTGCCCTGTCCTCGTTGCCCCTCCTGTTCACGGCGCTGGTTCTGGTCAGCGTCATCGCGGCGCTGTTCGCGCCCATCAAATACGGCATCCTCCCGGATCACCTGGCGGCCGAGGAACTGCCCAGCGGCAACGCTCTGGTCGAAGCCGGAACCTTCCTGGCCATCCTGTTCGGCACGATCGTGGGTGGCGAAGCGTCCGCCGGAATCGTCGACCTCTCCGCGTACGGGGCGCTGGTTGTCGGCTTCGCGGTTCTGTGCTGGCTGGCGAGCACCTTCATTCCGCGCACCGGGGAAGGCGCGCCGCACCTGCGTATCGACCCCAATATTTTCCGCTCGACCTCCGGCCTGCTGCGCGGCCTGTGGGGCGAAAGCCGGCTGTGGCGCGGCGCGCTCTACGTGAGTTGGTTCTGGCTCGTCGGCGTGGTGGTGCTCTCGCTTTTGCCCACGCTGGTGAAGAACACGTTCGGCGGATCCGAAGGCGCGGTCACGGTCTTGATCGCCGTATTTTCGGTCGGCATCGCGCTCGGCTCGGCGCTAGCCTCCTGGCTCGCGGCCGGGCGGGTGATCCTGCTGCCGACACCGATCGCGGCCGCCCTCATGGGGATCTTCGCGATCGACCTCGCCTTCGTGGCGGCGGGCACCACGCCCGCGGCGGAGCCCCTGGGCCCGCACGCCCTCCTGGCCCAGGGGGCCGGCCTGCATGCCGCGATCGACATGTTCGGCTTGGCGACCGCCGCCGGCCTGTTCGTCGTGCCGGTGTTCACCGCCATCCAGGTCTGGAGCAGCCCGGCGAAGCGAGCCCGCACCATCGGCGCCGTCAATGTCCTCTCCTCCGTGTTCATGGTCGGCGGAGCGGTGACCGTTGCGGTGTTGCAAGCCGCGGGCCTGCGCACGCCGGCGCTCATCGGCCTCATGGGGTTGGCGAATCTCGTGGCCGCCGGCGTCATCTTCGCCACCCTGCCGACGAGCGCCTTCCGCGACCTGCTGTCGATCATCTTCCGCGCCTTCTACCGACTCGAGGTGAGGGGCCTCGACAATATCGCCAAGGCTGGGCCGAACCCGATCATCGCGCTCAACCACGTGTCCTTCCTCGACGCCGGCCTGGCGCTATCGCTCCTGGACCGGGATCCGGTGTTCGCCATCGACCGGGCCATCGCCAGCCGATGGTGGGTGAAGCCGTTCCTGCGGATGACGCGCGCACTGCCGATCGACCCCACAAAGCCGATGGCCACGCGGGCGCTCATCAATGCGGTCAAGGGCGGCGAGACCCTCGTCATCTTCCCGGAAGGCCGGTTGACCGTCACGGGAAGCCTGATGAAGGTTTATGACGGGGCCGGGCTGATTGCCGACAAGGCCGGCGTGCCCGTCGTTCCGGTACGCATCGAGGGACTCGAGCGCACGCCCTTCTCGTATCTGACGGCGGCGCAGATCCGGCAGGGCTGGTGGCCCAAGCTGGAGGTTACGATTCTCGAGCCCGTGCGGCTCGACGTCGATCCGACGCTCACAGGCAAACGCCGGCGACAAGCCGCGGGGGCGGCACTCTACGATGTGATGTCGGACATGGTGTTCCGCACCACCGCGACCGACATGACCATCCTCGAAGCCCTATTCGAGGCCGGACGGCGCAACGGCTGGCGAAGAACCGCGGTCGAAGATCCGATCGGCGGAGCCTTGTCCTATAGCCGCCTCGCGCTCGGCATCCATGTCCTCGGTCGCAAGCTGCTGCCGCTCGCCGCCGAGGGCCACGCCATCGGGGTGATGTTGCCCAACGCGAACGGCGCAGCCCTGACCATCCTGGCCCTGGTGTCCGCCGGCCGGGTGCCGGCCATGATCAATTTTACCGCCGGCTCTGCCAACATCCTGGCCGCCTGCCGGGCCGCTCAGGTCGACACCATCCTGACCGCCCGGAGCTTCGTCGAGAAAGGCAAGCTCGAAACCCTGGTCGCCACCTTGGACGGGGCGGTCAAGATCGTCTTCCTCGAAGATGTGCGGGCCGGCGTCAGCGTCCCCGACAAGCTGCGCGGCCTGATCGCGTCGCGCAAGCCGCTGGTGGCGCGCGCCGCCGACCATCCCGCGGCCATTCTGTTCACCTCCGGCAGCGAAGGCGCGCCCAAGGGCGTCGTCCTGTCCCATCGCAACATGCTGGCCAATGTGGCCCAGGTCGCGGCCCGCATCGACTTCGGGCGCACGGACAAGATCTTCAACGTGCTGCCGGTGTTTCACGCCTTCGGACTCACGGCTGGGCTGGTGCTGCCGCTCGTCTCGGGCGTTCCGGTTTTCCTTTACCCGTCCCCGCTGCATTACCGCATCGTTCCGGAACTGATCTACAGCTCCAACGCCACGGCCCTGTTCGGCACCGACACGTTCCTGGCCGGCTACGCGCGTTCGGCCAACGCCTACGATTTCCGCTCTCTCCGCTACGTCGTTGCGGGCGCCGAACCGGTGAAGGAGGCGACGCGTCGCGCCTATATGGAGAAGTTCGGGCTGCGCATCCTCGAAGGCTACGGCATCACCGAAACCGCGCCGGTGCTGGCCGTCAACACGCCGATGTTCAATCGCTTCGGCACCGTCGGGCGCCTGCTGCCCGGCATGGAGACGAAGCTCGAACCCGTCCCGGGCGTCGAAGACGGTGCCCGCCTCCTGGTCCGTGGCCCGAATGTCATGCTCGGCTATTTGAGCGCCGACGCGCCAGGACAGATCGATGTCCCGCCAGACGGCTGGCACGACACGGGTGACATCGTCGCCATCGACCAGGACGGCTTCATCGCCATCAAGGGCCGGGCCAAGCGATTCGCCAAGATCGGCGGCGAAATGGTGTCTCTGGCTGCCGTCGAGGCGTTAGCCGCAGTGCTTTGGCCGGAGGCGGCTTCGGCGGCCACAACCGCGCCCGACCCCCGCAAGGGGGAGCGGCTGGTGCTCGTCACCGAGCAGCATGACGCGACGCGCCCCGTCTTCCAAACCTTCGCCAAGAGCCGGGGCATGGCGGATCTGGCGATACCGGCCGAGGTCCTGGTGGTCGACCGCGTGCCGCTGCTCGGTTCGGGCAAGCTCAATCATCCGGCCGTGGCGCGGCTGGTGCGCGAGCGCAAATCCGACAAATCACCGTCCGAGGCGGCCTAGCCGCGCTAACATTTTGCGCCGGCCAATCGCGGGTAGTATATAAAATCTCGTGATTTAGATCGGACCGAGATGCTGACCAACAAGGGAAAGTACGGGTTGAAGGCGCTCGTCCATCTTGCAGCTCTGCCGCCCGGACAGACGGCGCAGTCGGTCGAGATCGCGACGGCCAACAATGTGCCGAAGAAGTTCCTCGACGCCATCTTGGGCGAACTGCGCGTGGCCGGAATGATCGTCACCCGGAAGGGGAAGAACGGCGGCTACATGCTGTCCCGCCCGCCGACCGAGATCATGGCCGGGGCCGCCATTCGGGCGCTGGACGGTCCGCTGGCCCCTATCGCCTGTGCGAGCCGCACCGGCTACCGGCCCTGTTCCGATTGCAACGACGTCCAGGCTTGTGCGGTCCGGGTATTGATGACGGAGGTCCGGGACCTGTCCGCGAAGCTGCTCGACAACACGTCGATCGAAGACATGCGACAGCTCGTCAAAGAGCCGCAACACGAACTCGTCTACCACATCTGAGCGACCCGCCTGGCCCGGGTCAGCCGCAAAACTCAGGCATGGTCCGGCCGCGGCGAGACGCCCGCCGCCGCACAAGCGAATCAGCCTGCTCCTGGTCAGGCCCTCAGCCATGCCGAAATTGCTTCCGCAGCGCCTGGTACAAGGCCCGGAAAGCCGGCAGGCGCGCCGCATAGGCGTCCTGGAGCGCCGGATCGGGCACGATCACGCCATCGATGGGCGGCTTGGTGGCGACGGCTGCCGGGTCTTCGCCCGAGATGCTGAGCCTTGCGAGGCGCGCCGCGCCGAAGGCAGGGCCGCGCTCGGCGGCCTGATAACGGATCAGCGTCACCCCGAGCACCGCCGCGATGATCCGGCCCCAGAATGCGGACCGGGTTCCGCCGCCGATGAACGCCAGGCTGTCGAGGCGCGGCCCCACGCCTTCCAGCACCGCCAGGCCGTCCGCCAATGAAAACGCGACGCCTTCGAGAAAGGCCTGCACGATATCGGTGCTTTGCGTGGACAGGCCGAGGCCGAAGATCACGCCCCTGGCGTGCGGATCGTTGTGCGGCGTGCGCTCGCCTGTCAGGTAGGGCAGCGCCAGCAGTGCCGAGGGGCCGGTATAGTGCCGCTCGGTCTCTTCGAGCAGCTGGCGGATGTCGGCCTGGCCGAGCCAGCGTGCGGCGGCAGCGAGGGGGCTCGCCCCATTGAGCAGCGCCGCCATGCGGAACCAGGTTCGCGGCAAGGCATGGCAGAACGCGTGGACGAGCCGGTCGGGATTGGGTCGATAGGCCGCATCGGAGACGAAGATTTGCGCCGAGGTGCCGAGCGACAGGAAGGCTTGGCCCTCCGCCACATGACCGATCCCGACCCCGCCCGCCGCGACATCCCCGGCGCCGGCCGCGATCGTCACTCCCGGGCCCATACCCCAGCGTGCCGCCAGGGTCGGCCGGATTTGCCCGGTCGGTTCGGGCGATTCGCAGAGTCGCGGCAACCAGGCGGGATCCGTGCCGCAGGCCGCGAGGGCCTGCATCGACCATCGGCGTCGGGCCTGATCGACCAGCCAGGCGCCGGAGGCGTCGACGACGTCGGTCGCGTATTCGCCCGACAATTTCAGCCGGATATAATCCTTGGGCAATAGCAGATGGCGCGCCCGCCCGAAGGCGGCCGGCTCATGCCGGGCCAGCCAAAGCAGTTTCGGCGCCGTGAAGCCCGGCATTGAGAGAACGCCGAGCTGGTGCTGCAAGCCGGCGTCGCGGGCGAGCTCGGCGGCTTCCGACGCAGCCCGGCCGTCGTTCCACAGGATGACCGGCCGCACCGGCCGGTCGGAGCCGTCGAGCAACAGCGCCCCGTGCATCTGGCCCGACAATCCGACGGCCAGCACGGCCGCAAGATCCTGGGCGGCCGCGAGGCGACCCATGCCGCGCTCGATGGCGCGCCACCATTCATCCGGGTCGTCTTCCGACCAGCCCGGTCGCGGCTGAACGGGATTGAGCGCCTCCTCGACCGCCGAGACGATCCGCTGCCGGTCGTCGACCAGGACGATTTTGACCGCCGACGTGCCGAGGTCGATGCCGATGAACATGCCGGGCTCTCGTTCGTCGGAACCACGTTCACAAAATCCAGGTTTCCCGCCGGGGGCCCGATCAAAGCCGTGGGGGAAAGCGGTGCTTGACGCGAGGCCGAGGACGTCGGCCCGTGGCCGTCACCAGCACTTTGATCCGCTGCGAAAACACCGGCGGACTATGCGGCACGTGATTGGCGTCGGCTAAAAGCAGTTGGAGCGTGTGAACTCCGAGGGGCAGCGTCACCTTCGCTTCCGTCTGGCCCGTGCCGAAATGCAGGTGATTGAAGTCGTTCGGCACCGGCTGGTCGAGCGGCGGCAGCGGCGCGTCCACCAGCAGATGGTGGTGCCCGGAATTCGCACGGTCGTCGCCGGCGGGGGCGACGCCCATTCCGGTAAGGCCGAACCGGACTATCGTGTTCCGGGCCACCACGGCGCCGTTGGTGGGGGAGATGAAATAGACCCGAGCGCCGGCCGGCGAGGCTTTGCGCGGATAGGCGGCGGCTGCAGGAGCAGGGGAGGTCGCGTCGACCACCTTGACCTTGATGCGATCCGACATGATCGGCGGATTGTGCGGGATGTGATGCGAATCCCCCATGAGGAGCTGCAGACTGTGTTCACCCGGCTCGAGCGTGACCGCGGCCTCGGTCTCGCCCGCACCGAAGTGCAGGTGGTTCAAATCGGCCGGTATCGGCTTGTCGAGAGGCGGCAGACCGGAATCCACCAGAAGGTGGTAGTGCCCCGAATTCGGGCGGTCCGATCCGGCCGGCGCAACGTCCATGTTGCGTACCCCGAAGCGAATCACCGCACGGGTTGGGATCGTGGCGCCGTCCTTGAGGTCGACGAAAAAGGCAGCCGCACCGGCCGAAGACGGCGTCGGGCCGAATTTCGCGTCCTCGGCATGGGCCGGCCCGGCAGCGCTGAAGATGATCATCAGGACAAGCAACGCTCCGAGCGCGCCCGCAAACTCCCTGACCGCTCGCGTCGGGTTCAACATGCTCGTCTCCCAGATCATTGCGCAGCCACAACCGCGTTCAGCACGACCGAGCAGGACGTTAGTCGAATTTAAGCACATCGCAATGGGCAAGATGCTATTCCATAATGGTGCCGCAGCGCGTGCTGAAAGGCACCGTTTCGTCGACGCCAGCACGATGGGCGTGAACGCTTCGCGTTGCTGGGCGGCGACGATCAGATCTGCAGTGTGGAGTGTCTACGATGCTCGCTGATCGCTCGGAAGGGACGAGCCTGGAGGTTGGCTTGCGGTGCAGGTTTGAACCTCCTTTGATCCTGCTTGCGATAGCCGGATTGCTGTTCGCCGGCGCAGTGCCCGCCGAGGCCTCGGACGATCCGCCACAGCGATGGGCGCCGGTTCTTGCGCAAGCCGCGCCCGCCGCATCCGCGCAGTCCCTCACCCTTCCGCCCGTTTCGCCGTCTCGGCAGACCGACGCACCGACCCCCGGGACCGGCCCGAGCGCTTCGGCTGAGGGGGCGTCGTTTCGCGACTGCGCCGACTGCCCTGAACTGGTGCCCCTGCCCGCAGGTAAATTTCGGATGGGAGCGGCATCGACCGCCTTCGACCGACCGGTCCACCCGGTTACCATCGCTCAACCCTTTGCCATAGCCCGATACGAAATCACTTTCACCGACTGGGGCAGGTGCTTCGCTGCCGGAGGCTGCAAGTTCCGCCCGGACGATTTCGGCTGGGGAGGCGGCAATCGGCCGGTCATCAACGTCAGTTGGTACGATGCCATGGACTACGTGGCCTGGCTCTCGAAGGCGACCGGGCACGTCTACCGCCTGCCGAGCGAAGCCGAATGGGAATATGCGGCACGGGGCGGCACGACGACGCCGTTCGCATGGGGCGCTTCGGTCGGCACGCGCATGGCCAATTGCCGCGATTGCCAATCGGGGTCGACCCGGCAAACCCTTGCGGTGGGCAGCTTTCCGCCAAACCGGTTCGGTCTCTTCGACATGGCCGGCAATGCCGCCGAATGGGTCGAAGATTGCTGGAACGACAACTACCGCGGCGCGCCCCAGAACGGATCGGCATGGATCAAGCCGGCTTGTCCACAACACGTGCTGCGCGGCGGGTCCTTCGACAGCACTTCTGCCTACGTCAAGCCATTCGCGCGCTTTCGCTACGATACGGACGTCCGCTACTTTGCCAACGGCTTTCGGATCGTGCGCAATCTCCCCTGAACGGCCTGAGCGCCACAATCCCCTATCTTTCCGACTCCGGCGCGGAGACGAAAGCATCCCGGTTCGGCATCCGGATCTTGCAGAGCGATCGTGCGTCGAGCACGGCGTCTTCCGGCACGATCTTGTTCAAGTGCAGAAGGTAGGCCGAGACGGCATAGACCTGGTCGGGCGTGAGCGATTGCGGCGCATCGAGCGGCATGGCGCCGCGAACGAAATCGAACGCCGTCGCGGCATAGGGCCAGAAACTCCCAACAGTTCTATGCGCCTTTGCGTCGAATACCGTTCCGAAGCCGCCGACCAGCTGGTCCATGGGCTTGCCTTGGCCACCGGCGCCGTGACAGGCGACGCAGCTTGCGGCGAAGATCGCCTTGCCGTCCGCAACGCTCCCGCGGCCTGGCGGAAGCCCTGCCCCGTCAGGCGAGATGTCGACGTCCCAGCCGGCAATCTCCTCGGGCGTGGCGAGCCGGCCTATGCCATAGCTCTGGCCGGCCATCGCTGGAGTGGCCACGAGGGCGAGCATCAACATCAAGGTGCCCGCCGAAAGGCCGCTAGCCGGCATCGCTCACCGCTTGGATTCGCCAACTCTGGATTTGCTCGATAAACCGCTGATGCGCACCCTGTCGAGGAACGACGGGCACGAAGCGCCCGCCGGATCAGGAGCCGCGTCTCAGGCTTGGCGCTGGACCAGTTGCATGCGCGAAAGCTGCTGCGGAACCTGCGAGGGCGAAGGCGTGACTTCGGCTTCAGGCTCTGCGGGTTGGGCGGCGGGCTCGGCCTCGAATTCGCTCCAGGCCTTGCGCGCCGTCAGCACCTCGGTTTCCTTCTTCTTCAAGACCTGCGAGCGCAGCGCGTTCCAATGCTGTTCCACCATCGTGCTGATGGCCTCGCTCAGCAACGCGTAGCCCGGGTGGTCGTTACCGGATGCCCATTCCACGGTCACCGTGCCCGGCTCGGTAATATCGGCGGGGAACAGCTTGAGAGCATCGAATTCTTCCAGCCTGTCGGCCAGAACGCGAAGGAGCACGGCTTCACTCATGAGAATTCTCCTATCAATTGAGCGCTTCCGATGGCGGTCCTGGAAGAGAATGC
This sequence comes from Hyphomicrobiales bacterium, assembly GCA_038199665.1. GTDB lineage: Bacteria > Pseudomonadota > Alphaproteobacteria > Rhizobiales > Beijerinckiaceae > Lichenihabitans. Next base: position 4,891 of record JBBPYT010000218.1, on the reverse strand, counting down.
GGCCTGATGGTTGATGAAACCTTACCGAATCGAGATTCGAGCCGAGTCGCCGCTTCGCTGTCCCCCGGTCTCTGCTGAAAATGCCAGCCTTGCCGTTGGCACTTCGCGGATGCGGATCGTTCCCGCGACGATCGGCGGTCGCCGCTCAGGCGGCGGTATCGACAAGGGGGCGCGTGTCGAACGAGGCGATGATCTTGTCGTAGAAACATTCCAGCCATTCGCGCGTCTCGGTGGCGCTGCGCTCGGCGTGATCGGCGCGGTGTTCAGCATGCTCGGCCCGGCGTTCGGCGAGTTCGGCACGGCGGTCGGCTTCGGCCAGGCGGACTCTGACCTCATCGAGCTTGGTTTCGCTCGAGGCTGCGCGCCCCTCCCATTCCTTGGCTTGCGAATAGGCTACGGCCAGATCCCGTTCGGCCCGCTCGGCGACTTCCTTGGCGTAGTTTTCCACGTGCTGATAGCGGGTCTGCAACAGGTCCATCGCTTTGGCGGCGCGGTTGAGCATGTCGAATGCGGCGTCGAGGTCGGGTTGGGTCATCCGACGCGGTTCGGGTGCGGGGGGTTGGGCCGGCGGCGGCGGCGGCCGTTCCTGGCCGGCGGCGGTCAATCGGAAGATATTGTCGAGATCCGAGCTCACGCTTCGCTCCCCGAGCGAACGGCCGCCGGTTGTTTCGGTGCTGCGGAAAAACGAGCGGGTGGAAGACATGGGACCTCGCGAAGCGGATGGTCGGATTTCATCCTGAACGCGATCTTTGCCCATCATGGTTAATGATTGGTTTAGAGGCCGCCGCCTGCCGTGCGGCCGCTCCATCGGCTCGACAGCGCGGGCAGCGATGCTGCGCTCTTCGCAGGGATCATGAAGCGTGGTGGAAAACTGCCCGCCACGTCGCGATGATAACGAGCCAGGTGAACAGTGCGGCAAAGATCGTGTCGGAAAGAAAGTGCCCGCCGAAGGCCATGCGCAGCAGACTCGCCGCGATGCCGAAGGCCAGCGCGCTCGCCAGCACCACAGGTTGCATCCGAGCCGGCGCCAACAGGGCCGGAGCCACGGTCCAGAATCCGGTTGAGCCTTCTCCTGAAACGAACGAACAGTTGCGCTTGCACGCTCCATCGAAGCTGTAGAACGGGCGGAACGGCAGCGTGCCCCCGAACTCGACCACCTGCACCGGACGCGGTCGACGCGAATGCTCCTTCAGGACCGCGTTGACCAGCAGCCCCGGCCCCAGCGCCAAGCTGAGCGCCAGGAAGACGATGCCGCGCCCGTTGGGAGCCCAGGGCAAAGCCCGTCCGGCTCGGCGAGCCAGGTACAGCAGCAGCATGATCGCGAAGATCACCAGGGGGGCCCAGTAGAACACGCGGCGCAGTGCGTCGCCCCCGAAGCCATGGCCGGCGAACCGATTATCGCCCGAGTAGAACAGCCCGGCTGCCTTCAGGTCGAGATCGGGAAACATGCCGAATGCGACGGACGTCACCAGAGCCAAGACGAGCGCGCCTCCTAGGCCCCGCCGCGACACCAAAGCCGATGCCACCACAGTCGGCGCGGCGCTCGCCGGAGAGCGGAACGAACTCGGCCGGTCGGTCATCGACACCTCGTTTTCTGGCCGGAAGCGCCCCAGCTATGGCCTGCGGACGCGGCCGCGTTGGCGGGCCAGGCTCCCCGGAGCCTCCCTCAAGCCATACAGCATGGGACCAGGTTGGCGAATGACCCTTTCGCGGGATGAAATCGAACGCTATGCGCGCCACATCGTGCTCCGGGAAATCGGCGGCGCGGGTCAGGCCAGGCTCAAAGCCGCACGCGTGCTGGTGATCGGCGCTGGCGGGCTCGGCAGCCCCGTCCTGCAATATCTTGCGGCGGCCGGCGTCGGCACGCTGGGAATCGTCGACGACGATGTCGTGTCGCGATCCAACCTTCAACGGCAGGTGCTGTTCGCGACGGCGGATCTCGGGGCCGGCAAGGTCGCCAGCGCGAGCACTGCACTGACGCGACTCAATCCACATATCGCGATCGAGCCACACGGGCTCCGGCTGTCGGCCGAGAACGCGGAGGCCCTTGCGGCGCGCTACGACATCGTCGTCGACGGCTCGGACAATTGGACGACGCGCTATGTGGCCTCGGACGCCTGCTTCCGGGTGGCGCGCCCCCTCGTCACCGGATCGGTCGGTACGTTCGACGGGGCGGTCACGACGCTGCGGCCGCACGAAGCCGCCTCCGACGGGCGTCCCAACCCGACCTACCGGTGCCTGTTTCCTGCCCCGCCGCCCGACGGCAGCGTGCCGACCTGTGCCGAAGCGGGCGTGCTCGGCGCTCTGACGGGGCTCGTCGGCTCGCTCATGGCGCTCGAAACCATCCGCGAAATCGTGCCGTTCGGCGAAGGGCTGGTCGGCAAATTGCTGCTCGTCGACGCGCGGTCCATGCGGTTCGAAACGCTGCGCTATGCTTGGGATCCGGACAACCCGCTCAACGGCGAGGGCACCTCCGGCGAAAGGCGCGATCCCGGTCACGCCAGAACGTCGGCATGACGGTTGATGGCCGGGCGTTTCCCGGCCATGGCTCCCCGACCGGTCGGGATGGGTGTGCGCCGGTCGGCATGGGCAAGGTCCGATCTCAGGCGAGCATCGAGCCGACCCGGCTCATGACGAATATGGCGATGTTGACATAGCCGATCGCGCCGAAATTGTCGTTGAGGTCATTGACGACGCCCGGAAACCGCCTTCCAACCCGAGCTTGCCGGCAACGAGCGGCAGGTCAGGAATATCAAGCTCGCGGGCACACGTTTTTTGCGGACCTTGCCAGTTGTCGATCGGCGGAGAACACCTTTTTCCTCACGGGCCTCTCCAACGGCGTGACGGACGTGTAGTGATGCTCGAAGTTCTCCGTAAGGCTCGGCGTCGAGTTCCTGAACCATGGCAAGCCCGGAAGCATTGCGAGAACCCGGACAAAGGGCGAACAGAAAGCTGTCATGATCGAGCACTTTGGCGACCACGCGGCGAATGAGCGGACGTTCCTGGCCTGGGTACGTACGTCGATCGCCGTGATGGCATTCGGGTTCCTGGTCGAGAAGTTCGACCTTTTCGTGGAAATTGCGAGTAAGTCCCTCGGCAACCGAACGCCGTCGGTGAGCGGGCAGATCGTCGGCAACGTCACCGGCCTGCTCCTTATATTGCTGGGCGGCGCGATGACGGTTCTGGCCGCGATCCGCTTCCGAAGGACCGCGCTGGACATTAACAGCAAAGATGTCCGGCCGGGCACTGCGGCGCGGATGGACATCGCGCTCGCCGGACTGCTCGTAATGCTAGGGGCCGCTCTATTCGTCTATCTTTCGTATACAGTGGTCAGCCGAATTTGAAGGCCGGAACCTAGTGTTCCTTGATGATGTGCCAAACGTTGCCGGTCATGTCGCCCGCGACATCGCCCGGTTTCTTGTCCTTGACGGACGTGTAGAGCGGCTTGCCGGCGTCGCCCCACTGCCGGGTTCCATCGGCTCGTTCGGAGATCGTCAGATCACCGACAGGCCTCGCCGTCGCGGTCGCCAGCACCGGCGGCCATGACGCGGCACACGGGCCATAGCAGTTCGATTTGTTTTTGGTATCCTTGTCATACGTGTAGACCGTCTTGCCGTTGCCATCCGCAAGCACGGTTCCCCGGGACGTTTGCACCGGCTTGAACGGTCCGTAGTTTTCCTCGTCGGCAAGCCCGGAGGCCATGAGCCAAAACGGCAACAGTCCAGCCGCCGCCAGGAGGGCGAGCGTTCCAGCTTTTCTCACGTTGCATCCTTGCAGGTTCTGGAATCCAAGCGAACATATTCCGTAACAGGAATGTACTATCCTGGACTCCCTCTATCTGGGCGATAGACCCTAGGTTAGCACCTAAAGTAACTTGAGATACAAGAGGGAATGATGCGCTCCGCAACCACGAACGAGCAATATTTACGGCATTGGCCAGCTTGGCTCGGCGAGATGTCGAGTGTGACTCCACCTACCTGAATGGCCCTGCCGCAGGCTGTTCGATATTGAGAAACCTCCCGCTCAAGTCCTGAAGGTGCCATCCAGCACCATTGGTGTTCCCACCCCGCCGCTGATGACGGCGCGGTGCACCGATCCGGCACTGCGCTCGGCGTCTGGCCGGGTATTTGCTCCCTCATCAGCAACCGTCGTCTGTTGTGCCAATGAGGGATTCATTCATGCAAGAGCTTCGCCCCGAGAACGCGGCTGCGCCGATCCCGCTGCGGGTTTCCGTGACCCATCAATTGTGTGGCGACCCCCCCGAGGGGAGGTCCGCTCTTGACCAGAGAAGGTTGGGAAACGGCAATGACGGCAAGAGCGCCATCTCCCTGAGCGGCAGCCTCCGTGCTCGTCAGGCGGACCGCCCGCGTATCTATGGCTGAGCCTGCGATAGAACCCCAAAGGCCTCGCGCGGTACGCAGGGGGCGGCCGCGGGTACAGTTTCTTGGGCTGGAGGCTCGGGGACAGCGGCTCGAGCCGGTTGCCGTCCCGGGGCTTCCCGCAAACATTCCCACAAAGCAACGGAAGTGTCAGTTACGGCACAACCCCCTATACGGTGGCGATCCGGGTGCATTGTCTTCCCAAACTCACATGGTTCGCTTATTTTTCGGTGGCGAGAGTAGGTGAAAAAACGAAAGCTAACAAGTGAATGATACGAAGCGCGATACGAAAGTAGGGTTGCGCAGCAGTGCGCCGTGAGGCGCGAGGAGTCCAGGCTCGGAAAAAAACATCGGCGACCCACGAAAGGCCTCGACACGCTCGGCGGCGAGTTCGAGATGCTCGATCCGCGCGGTCCCGGCCCGGCCATGTATGCTCCCACGCTCAAATTTGCCGGGGAGGACGGGTTGTCGGTCGGTGGCGCGGAAACCATTCGCCCGCGTCCAGGGCTGCT
>JBBPYT010000217.1:0-10789 GCA_038199665.1 Hyphomicrobiales bacterium | reverse complement strand
CTTCGGACGTGGCGAACACTCCGTCAAAACCGAAACAGGCTGCTTCGCCCGGTGCCAATGCGCAGAGCAAGTCCAAACCGATCGAAGTCGCGAACGCGCCAGCTCCGGATGCCGCAACCGGTTCGACTGGTGCTTTCGCGTTGCAACTCGCCGCTGCACCCAGCGAACAGGATGCGCGCGGCATCTTCTCGCGCCTGCAGAAGAAGTATGCGAACGAACTCGGCTCGGTGAAGCCGACGATCCGCAAGGCTGAAAACGGCGACAAGTCCATCTATCGCGTCAGGGTCGGCAACTTGAGCCAGGACCAGGCCAAGTCGCTCTGCGCGCAGCTCCAGGCAAGCGGCGGATCCTGCTTCGTCGTCCACAACTAGAGAGACGCTGCTCGCTCTTGTTCGTGCTTCGGCCGGAGGTCGTCGAGTCCGCTCGCCGACCTTCCTGGCGGAACCGGCCTCCTCCTCACCATCGCGCTCATGGACCCAGGCCAGCATGGTACGTGCCTTCATCTGCGGTTGTGCAGGCCTCGGACTTACCGTCGAAGAGCAGTCGTTCCTTTCCGCTAGCCAGCCCTGGGGCTTGATCTTGTTCAAGCGGAACGTCGGTTCGCCGGAGCAACTCCACGATCTCGTCGCCGACTTTCGGGCCGCGGTGGGGCGTATCGACGCGCCTGTGCTTGTCGATCAGGAGGGTGGGCGCGTGCAGCGGCTCGGCCCACCGCACTGGCCCGCCTATCCCTCGGCTTCCGCTTACGGGTTGCTGGACGTCGTTGATCCGTCCGCCGCGACGAAAGCCGCGGAACTCGGCGGCCGCCTCATCGCAGAGGACTTGGCTCGGGCCGGCATTACGGTCGATTGCGCGCCCGTGCTGGATCTTGCCATGCCTGGCAGCAGCGACGTCGTCGGCAACCGCGCATTCGGCCGAACGCCCGAGGTCATCGCGCGACTCGCGCGGGCTTTCGCGGAGGGCCTGCTCGCCGGTGGCGTGCTTCCGGTCATCAAGCACGTTCCCGGTCACGGGCGTGCCGAAGTCGACAGCCACTTCGAACTGCCGGTCGTCACGGCCGACCGGCAAGCGCTGCACGGCGATTGCGAGCCGTTCCGATGCCTTGCCGACCTGCCGATGGCCATGACCGCCCACGTCATCTACACGGCCTTCGACGCGCAACGGCCAGCCACCACTTCGCCGGTCGTGATCGACACGGTCGTTCGCGGAACGATAGGCTTCGACGGTCTGCTTTTGACCGATGACCTCTCCATGCAGGCACTGCGTGGCACCCTCGGCGAGCGGGCCGAGGCGGCACTTGCGGCCGGCTGCGACATCGCCCTCCATTGCAACGGCAAGCTCGAAGAAGCCGCCGCCGTGGCGCAGGTCGCGCCGGTGCTCGCCGGCAAAACCGAGCGCCGCGCCATTGCGGCTTTGGCCCGACTGCGGGCTCCGGAAGATTTCGACGCCGCGGCCGGGCGCGCACGGCTGGTCACCGTGCTCGCAGCCGCCACCCATGCGGCCGCCTGAGCAAAGAAGCGCAGCCGTGGTCAGTCCAACCCGGGCCGTCCGTCGGACATGGGCGGTTCAGGCCGGCCAACCCGCCGCGTGCGCGTTGACATACATCGCGTAGAGCGATGTCGTTCCGCAAATGTAGAGGCGGTTGCGCTTCGGGCCGCCGAAGCAGACATTGGCGACAACCTCGGGCACTTTGATCTTGCCGATCAGTCTGCCGTCCGGAGCGTAGCAATGCACGCCGTCGCCGGCCGAGGACCAAACGTTGCCGTCGCGGTCGCAGCGGAACCCGTCGAAGAGGCCTACGTCGCAGGTCGCGAACAAGCGTCCCTCGCCGAGCGAGCGGCCGTCCTTGCCCACCTTGAACACCCGGATGTGTTTGGGTCCTTCCTCGACATGGGTCGCACCCGTGTCGGCAACGTAGAGCAGCGTTTCGTCCGGCGAGAACGCGATGCCGTTCGGCTTCACGAAGTCGCGGGCGACGGCACGGGTTTCCTTCGTCTTCGGATCAAACCGGTAGACGTGGCTCTCGCCCACTTCCGAAGGAGCGGCGTCTCCCTCGTATTCGCTGTCGATGCCGTAGGTCGGGTCGGTGAACCAGATCGTCTCATCCGACTTCACGACAAGATCGTTGGGGGAATTGAGCTTCTTGCCATCGACCTTGTCGACCAGAACCGTCATCGAGCCGTCGTGTTCGATCCGCGAAACGCATCGACCGCGATGCTCGCAGCTCAAGAGCCGGCCTTGCCGGTCGACCGTATGGCCGTTGTGGTGGCGCGCCGGGCTGATGAAAGTCGAGACTTGCCCGTCGGTCTCGTCGAACCGCATCACGCGATCGTTCGGAATGTCCGAGAAGACGAGGTATTTGCCGGCTGGGAAATAAGCCGGGCCCTCGGCCCAGCGTGATCCCGTCCAAAGCTTCTCCAAATGAACGTTGCCGAAAATCAGCTTTTTGAAACGAAGGTCGTGGATTTCCAGGCTCTGCGTGTACAAAGCATCCTCCCAATGAGGCCTTGATGAATTTTGGGCTCGCTCATGCCTTAGCACTTGCGGCCGACACCGGTCGTGGTTCCCGCAATAGGTAATCACAGGCAGCGTTGCGCAAGGAGAAAATTGCCGGCGCAGGCCTCCGCGTTCCTGTTTCGTTTTGAAACTCGTTCTGAGCGGTTCCGCTAAGCGCTCCTTCACCACTGCCTATCAATGTGGTTACCGAAGCGTCACCGTCGGAGCTGCAAATTATGAGTATCGAAGCTGATGGTTCCGACCCTCGGGCATCGAGGCTTGTCGGCAGCGATCACGACGCCGAAAAGGCCCGTAGTGACGCGGCCGGCCGCCGGTCATCGGGACGCGCGCTGATCCGGCTCGTACCGGAAGAACCCGGGGCGGCGCGCCCCCGCTTCGCCCTCAACCCGTCCCAAGGCATGATCGCCGCAGCCATTGCCCTGGTGCTCGGCGCAGGCTTCGTCGCCGGCGCGCAGGTCCTGGGCAGCAAAGCTGCGCCGACTGCCGCGACGGCTCTGGTCGGACCGCCGGCAGAGACCACGGCTTCGCTGCTGCACCACGTTCAGGACGAGGTGCACACCCTCAAGGTGAGCCTGGACTCGCTCCGTTCCACCGCCGAAAACACGCGGCAGGAAGACGTGATCCGGAGCCTCAAGAAGAGCGTCGACGTTCTGAAGCAGGATCTCGAAGTAGCCAAGGCCAGCAATGCGGGCGCGGTTGTTCAGCTCGGCGCCAAGCTCGACCGGCTTGATCGTGACCCCACCCCGAAGCTCGCGGAGATTTCGGCGCGCCTCGATCGAATCGACAAGGAACCCAACCCCAAGTTGGCCGAGATCGCTGCGCGGCTCGAGCAGATCAAGGCAGAGCCGAGCAGCCCCAAGCTCGCCGAAATCACGGCCCGCCTCGAACGCATCGAACATCAGATTTCCTCCCCGGCTCCGATGGCCTCCATATCTTCGGCTAGCCGCCCGCCACCTGCTCCCGCGGCCTCCATGTCGTCGCCCAGTCGCCCGGCACCTGCTCCGGCGCCCATTCCCGCGGCAGATCTGAAAACTGCTCCGAAGCCTGCCACGGTGGAAGGATGGATGCTGAGGGACGTCTACGACGGTGTGGCGCTCCTGCAAGGCCGCGCCGGAGGACTGAGGGAAGTCGCACCGGGTCAATACGTGCCCGGCATCGGCGAGATCCAGTCGATCGAACGACGTGGCAGGTCATGGGTGGTGATTACCAGCCGGGGCATCATCGAGGCGGACAACCGCTGGTAATCGAGATCTCAAAGTCGGAGAGAACGGCATATTCGACCGAATTCGCCGCCTGTTTTTGCTACCGTCATGCGCCATGCGGAGTTGAAGATTGTATATGATCCTTGGGGCGGTCGAGGCCTTCGTGCTGGCGGGGATCTTGGAAATTGCGCACGCGGTGGCGGCAGCCGCACTGCATATCGGTTGAGAACATCCGGAACCCTGCTCGACCGGCTCGGCGTTGTGACTGCAGCCCAGCGGAGCGGTCTTTGCGCAAGAACACGGTGCCGCTCGGCTATTTCGAGCAGCTCTACGCCGCCAGGTCCGATCCTTGGCGATTGGCGACGAGCGAATACGAACGTGCCAAATACGCGGCGACCCTTGCGGCACTGCCGAGGCGGCATTACGGCCGGGCATTTGAGATCGGCTGCGCCAACGGCGTCTTCACGGCGGCGCTCGCCGATCGGTGCGAAGACCTTCTCGCGGTCGAGCCGGTGCCGGCCGCGCTCGCCGAGGCGCAACGGCGCAACGCAAATCGAAGCTCAATCCGTTTCGCCCGCATGTTCGTGCCCGCCGAATGGCCGGCGGAGCAGTTCGATTTGCTCGTTCTGTCCGAAGTCATCGACTACCTTGGAGAAAACGACGTTGAGCTTCTGGCCGAACGCGTATGTTGGTCGCTTGTACTGGGCGGCGATATGATTCTGGTCCACTGGGTGAGAAAGAAGGCCGGCAGCCTATCCGGCCAGGAGGCGACGGATCACTTCATCGCGGCAGCGCGCGGGCGACTGGACGTGAGGTACGCCGAACGCAACCGCGACTACCGCCTCGATCTCCTGCGCAGGGTCTGACTCGGTTCTCATGGAGTGGGAAGAGATCGCTCAGCCATTGCCTATCGGTGGCAAACCTTCCTATGGTTGCGCCGCTGCCCCGCAGTACCAACGGCGAGACACATGGCAAAAGCAATCCGCATCCATCGTTTCGGCGGTCCCGAGGTGCTGCAGTTCGAAGACGTTCCGATCGAACCGCCGAAGCAGGGCGAGGCGTTGGTCGAGCAGCGAGCGGTCGGCCTCAACTTCCTCGACGTGTATCAGCGCCAGGGGCTCTATCCCAACCCGCTGCCGTTCATTCCGGGGAACGAGGCGGCCGGTGACATTCTCGCGGTCGGACCTGGCGTCGAGGAGTTCAGGCCCGGCGACCGGGTCGCCTATGGTACATCGCTCGGCGCCTATGCCGAGCAACGCGTGGTCGCCGCCAACCATCTGATCAAGCTGCCCGAAACAATCCCCTATGAGACCGGCGCCGTGATGATGCTGAAGGGCATGACGGCCCAATATCTGCTGCGCCGGACCTATCGGGTCGGCCCCGGCGACACGGTTCTGGTCCAAGCGGCCGCCGGCGGGGTCGGTCTCATTCTGTGCCAGTGGGCCAAGGCGCTCGGCGCAACCGTGATCGGCACCGTTGGGACCGAAGCCAAGGCGACGCTGGCGAAGCAGCATGGCGCCGATCACGCCATCCTGTATCGCCACGAGGATTTCGTAGCCCGGGTCAGGGAAGTGACCGGCGGCCAGCTGTGCAATGTCGTTTACGACGGCGTCGGCAAAGCAACCTTCCCGGGGTCGCTGGATTGCCTTCGTCCGCTCGGTACCTTCGTGTCCTTCGGCTCGTCCTCGGGTCAGATCGACGCCTTCAATATCAACATGCTGGCCCAGAAAGGGTCGCTTTTCGCGACCCGCCCGACCCTATTCACCTATGCGGCGAAACGGGAGGACCTCGTGTCCATGGCGCAGGACGTCATCGACGCCATCGGCTCCAAGGCGGTGACCCTCGAAGTCCGTTCGCGCTTCGCCCTGCGCGACGCCGCCGAGGCGCACCGCGCCCTTGAAGGACGAGCTACGGTGGGCGGCACGGTGCTGCTCCCTTGAACCCCATCCGATCACCGCAAGCTGCTGGCCGTCATGGCGGCCGATGTGGTTGGCTACAGCCGGCTCATGGAATAGGACGAGGCCGGCACCCTGGCACGCTTGCGGCACCATCGGGAAGAGATCGACCGAACGATAAACGTGGCAGCCCGGCTCGAGCCCCTGGCCGACCCGGGCGGGATCTGCATTTCGCGGGCAGTCAGAGACCATGTGCGCAAGCAGAGGCGGTTGAGCTTCGACGACCGGGTTTCAGAAGGTCAAGAACATCCCCGCCCGGTCAGCACCTTCCGGGTCAGGTTCGACGCCGAAGACGGCGGCGCACCTGCTCAGACCACCGTCGCGTAAAGATCATAGGCGTCAGCCCGGTCGACCTTCACCGTGACGATGTCGCCGGCGCGGACCGGACGACGATGCGTGAGATGGACCTTGCCGTCGATCTCCGGCGCATCGCCCCGCGTGCGTCCCCGGCTGTCCTGCGGCCCCGCCGCATCGACGATCACCGGCATGCGCCGGCCGACTTTGCGGCGCAGGAGGCCGGCGCTGATCTTTTGCTGATGCTCCATGAGGCGACGCAGGCGCTCGGCCTGCAGCTCGGACGCAACCGGGGGCAGGCCGAGGTGGTTCGCCGGCGCGCCCGCAACTGGCTCGTATTTGAACGCTCCCACGCGGTCAAGCCTGGCTTCGCTGAGCCAGTCGAGCAGGATCCGAAAGTCCTCCTCGGTTTCACCCGGAAAGCCGACGATGAAGGTCGAGCGCAAGGCGAGGTCGGGACAAAGATCGCGCCATCCCTTGATGCGATCGAGCGTCCGATCCTGCTTGCCCGGCCGGCGCATCGCCTTCAGGACGTTCGGCGCCGCATGCTGGAAGGGGATATCGAGGTAGGGCAGGACCTTGCCCTCGGCCATCAGACCGATGACCTCGTCGACATGCGGGTAGGGATAGATGTAATGGAGGCGCACCCAGGCTCCGAGTTCGCCGAGCTCCCGCGCGAGATCGATGAATTTGGTCCGCACCTGTCGATCGCCGAAGCTGCTCGGGGCGTAACCGACATCGACCCCATATGCGGCCGTGTCCTGAGAGATGACCAGCAGCTCCTTGACGCCCGCCCGCACCAACTTTTCGGCCTCGCGCAACACCTCGCCGACCGGCCGCGACCGCAGCTCGCCGCGAAGCTGCGGGATGATGCAAAACGAGCAGCGTTGTTGCAGCCCTCCGCAATCTTCAAATACGCATAGTGGCGCGGCGTAAGCTTGATGCCCTGCGGCGGCACGAGATCTAGGAACGGGTCGTGCAAGGGCTCCGCGGCTTGGTGAACCGCTGCCATCACGCTTTCGTAAGCCTGGGGTCCGGATACGGCGAAGACGTTGGGATAGGCGGCCCGGATCGACTCGGGCTGGGCGCCCATGCAGCCGGTGACGATCACCTTGCCGTTCTCGGCCATGGCTTCACCGATCGCAGCCAGCGACTCCTGTTTGGCGCTGTCGAGGAAACCGCAAGTGTTGACCACAACGGCGTCCGCCCCAGCATGGGATTTGGTCAGTTCGTAGCCTTCAGCGCGGAGCCGGGTGATGATCCTTTCGCTGTCGACCAGGGCTTTCGGACAACCGAGCGACACGAAGGAGATGCGTGGCGCAGAGCGCGCGCCCACGGGAGCGGTCAAGATATCCGGTCGATCAAGCATCGCGAAGCATTGCCATGATGCTTCCCGACGCGCAACTCCGCCGACCATAAATTGCCCGGCCGGACAGGGCTTCTGGTCGCGCAAACGACTACAATTTGCAGTTCAAACCGACGTTAGCACCCGTTTCATAGCGTCCGAGTGATTTTAGCCAAGTGGGGTGGGCGATCGGGATCGCGGCCGCGATAGCGCGCGATCCTTTCGGTCAGACGATACATGGTCTGCAGCATGGGGATCGGCGCGAGCAAAGGGTGGCCGGGATCCACTGTCTCGATCCGGCGATTGGACTCCGAATCGGGTTCCGTGCCGACCGTGAAGCAAGCCGCACCCATGGCCCGAAGCCGGTCGAGGGTGTCCTCCATGCCGGATTGCGCTTCGTCCTGTGCCATCAAGCATAGGATCGGAAAGCCGGCTTCGAGCACTGCCGCTGGACCGTGCAACACTTCGGCCGAGGAAAATGCCTCGGCATGAATGGAGCAAGTTTCCTTCAACTTGAGGGCAGTCTCGGCCGCAGCCGAAAGCGTCGCGCCACGACCCAGCACGAAGGCGGAGCGGATGCCGGCAAGACTTGCCGCGACATCCTCAACGGGGCTTTGGTTCATTGCCAGGCGGCCGGGCAGGGCGGCAAGCGCCGCAGCCAATCGCCCATCGCCGCTCCAGGCAGCCGCGAGTCCGGCTCCCACGGCCAATGACGCGACCATGGTCTTGGTGGCGGCAACCGATCGTTCCGGACCAGCCGCCAGAGGCACACAGATATCGGCTTGGATGGCAACGGGCGATCCGATGTCGTTGACGATCGCGATCGTCAACGCTCCGCCGCAACGGGCCGCATCCTGCAAGGCGATCAGATCCGGGCTTCGGCCCGACTGCGTAATCGTGATCGCTACGGCACCGGGCAGTTGCAGCGGCGCGTGATAAATCGACGCTATGGACGGCCCTATCGATGCGCAAGGGATGCCCAGCAGAATCTCGACCAGGTACTTGAGGTAAAGCGCCGCGTGATCGGAACTTCCGCGGGCGATGGTCACCAGCAGTGGCGGGCGACGGCGACGCAGCTGTTCGGCTATTCGTTCGAGAACGGGAGACAATGCTTCGGCTTGCCGCTGCAGAACGGCCGGGATCTCGGCGATCTCCTGCGCCATGAAGGTCTCGCCAGGCGATTGTTGCATCAGGCACGTTCCCGTGAGCGAACGGATGATCGGGTCTCGAACACCGCGTCGAACCGATCGGGGCGGACGAGCGAGCGCGTGAAAGCGCAGCATCGTCCATCGGCCAGCAAAAAAAGGCTGTGCACCGAAACGGCAAGCCCCTGCGGCGGGAGGCCGAGCCGATCCGCGTCGGAGTTGCCCAACGGGCTGATGCGCAGCCGATGCATCGTTCTCACAGGAAGGATACCACGCGCCGCAAGCGCCGCCATGACGACCGTGCCAGGAAAACTGGTGTCAGGCAAAAATCGCGACGGGACCGCAGCATGTTCGAGGGCAGCGGGTACCTCGTCGATAAGGGCAATGCGGGACAGTCGAAGGACGCTTTCCGTAGGCGGTACCGCCAGCATCATGGCCTCCTCCGCCGTGGGGCGAAAAACCTCCCGGCCGAGTTCGCGCCAACCGGTCACGGCGGCACCTAGTTCGAAGCCGTCCGCGGGGTAGGGCAGACATTGGCGTGGCAGTTCGGTATGCGCCCGGTGCCGCGTGATGAACGTACCCATGCCCTGCCGCTGAACCAGCAGATCTTCGCCGACCAACCCGGCCAGAGCGCGCCGCAGCGTGGTACGCGACACGTGCAGCAGTTCCGCAAGCTGGCGCTCTCCCGGGAGGTGCAAGGCTTCGCGGAAGCGCCCATGCTCGATTTCTCTGCGCAATGCGGCACTGGCTTCTTCGGTTCGCCTCGAGCGTCCAGGCGGCACGGCGTTGCTCACGAGCGCTCCCCAACTCGGCCAAGCGTGGTGCTGTCCAAAAGCAGCACGGTGCCGCCCATGGGCAGGATCGCGCCGCCGTTCCGGAGGGCCATTCTCTTATGACCACTGGTTTATCGAGGCGCGATCCCATGAGCAAGCCGCAGCGTCGCAAGCGCGAGCGGTTTAGCCTTGGTCTGGTAATATACCACAGATTATATCAGTGATTAGTCGTGCATAGAGCCGGCGGCTAGAACCCTCCCCCAGGTAAGGCCCAAGCCTCAGGGTGAGCCCGAAAGCCATGCTTCGGAGCCGGGCGGTAACGAGCCAAAAAGGGGCTGCGCACAGCGCCCCACAGGCTGGCCCGGCGGTCCATGCCGAGCGAAGTCGGCGCCAATCTGGGGCGAGAAGCAGAGAACGCTAGTCCAATATGCACCGTCTATACCACTGGTATAGAAATGGTCTACTCCGAGCTTGGGGCTCAGTTATTGCCGGCGCGAGCACGCCAGGAAAGCGTCGTCAAACCCGCGTTTAGTCCGTCTCCTGTCAGATCGAGCCGGAAAGCCAAGAGCCTAATCGAGAGCGGCCGCGGCTCAGGGCTTGAGCACCACCTTGATGCAGTCATCCTGCTTGTCTCGAAATGTCTTGTAGAGTTCGGGACCCTGCTCCAGCGAGGCCCGGTGCGTGATCACGAAGGACGGGTCGATCTCGCCCTTTTCGATCCGCTCCATGAGCAGGGGCAGATATTTCTGAACCGGCGTTTGGGCCATGCGGAACGTGAGCCCGCGGTTGATTGCGGACCCCATGGGAATCTTGTCGAGCAGGCCGCCGTACACGCCGACGATGGAGACGACGCCGCCATTGCGGCAATTGTGGATGGCTTGGCGCAGCACATGGGGGCGGTCGGTGCCGAGGAATACGGCCTGCTTGGCCCGGTCCAGCATGCTGTCGAAACTGCCGGTGGAGTGAGCCTCCGTCCCGACAGCGTCGATGCAGGCGTCAGCTCCTCGGCCGTCGGTCTCGTCCTGAAGGCTGCCGTAGATGTCGTCCTTCATGAAATCGAGGGTTTCCGCACCGGATTTACGGGCCAGCTCCAATCGCTCGGGCACGGTATCGATGGCGATAACGCGTTCCGCGCCGAGCAGGAAGGCACTTTTGATGGCAAATTGGCCGACGGGACCACAGCCCCAGATCGCGATCGTGTCGCCGTGTTTGATGTCGCAGAAGTCAGCCGCCATATAGCCGGTCGGGAAGATGTCCGACAAGAACAGCACCTGCTCGTCGGACAGGCCGTTCGGCACCTTGATGGGCCCGAAATCGGCATAGGGAACCCGCAGATATTCGGCTTGGCCGCCCGGAAAGCCACCGAGAAGATGGGTGTAACCGAACAGGCCGGCAGGGGAGTGGCCCCACGCCTCTTCCGCCATCTTACGATTCGGATTCGAACGTTCGCAGCCCGAGAACAACCCCTTCTTGCAAAAAAAGCAGTCGCCGCACGATATGGTGAAAGGAACTACGACCCGGTCGCCGACCTTCAGCCTGGTATTTTCCGACCCAACCT
>JBBPYT010000216.1:0-9311 GCA_038199665.1 Hyphomicrobiales bacterium | reverse complement strand
TGTCATACCATCATGAATTGCGCCAAGGCCTGCCCGAAAGGGCTGAACCCCGCCAAAGCCATCTCAGAGGTCAAGAACATGATGATCGCGCGGCAGAACTGAAGTCGCCGCGGCGACCACGGCGGCGGGAGCGTTGCTTGCCGCCTTGAGCGGCACGTTGTGCCGCCGCCATGGCCTCGTGTATGATCGGCTAACTTTTCGCCGCCGGCGCTGAGCGCGACGCCTCGCTTTAACGGAATACTTCCATGCCCGTCGATTCATCCTGTCTTGCCGCTCGCCGATCGGCGTTGCCGTGCCGCGTTCTGCGGGCCTTCGCCACCGCTTCGCTCGGCGTTGGCCTCCTCGCCGCACCGTTGCTGCCCGCCCCGATCGGGCCGCGGCCGGCGCTGGCCAAGGGCACGGAATCCTTGGCCGACCTCGCCGCGAGCGTCACCGATGCGGTGGTCAACATCTCCGCCTCGCAGCTGGTCGAGCAGAAACAGGCGAGTGCCATGCCGAAGCTGCCGCCCGGCACGCCGTTCGACGACCTGTTCGAGGAGTTCTTCAAGCGCCAGCTCCAGCGCCGCGGCGGGCCAGGGGGCGGTGGCGACAACGGCGGCGGGGACGACCAGCCGCACAGCCACCGCAGCAATTCGCTCGGCTCGGGCTTCATCGTGGATCCGTCCGGCATCGTGATCACCAACAACCATGTGATCGAAGGTGCCAACGACGTCACCGTGATCCTGACGGACGGCACGAAGCTGAAGGCCGAGATCGTCGGCAAGGACGCCAAGGTCGACGTCGCCGTGCTCAAGGTGAAGCCCGAACACCCGCTCAAGGCGGTGCCGTTCGGCGACAGCGACAAGATGCGGGTCGGCGACCCCGTCATGGCGGTGGGCAACCCCTTCGGACTGGGCGGCACCGTGACGGCCGGCATTGTTTCGGCGCGCAACCGCAACATCGACAGCGGCCCCTACGACAACTACATCCAGACCGACGCTTCCATCAACAAGGGCAATTCGGGCGGTCCGCTGTTCGACATGGCGGGTGAGGTCATCGGCATCAACACCGCCATCCTGTCGCCGTCGGGCGGCTCGATCGGGATCGGCTTTGCTACGCCGGCCAATACGGTGCTTCCGGTGATCGATCAGCTGCGCCAGTTTCATGAGGTGCGCCGCGGCTGGCTCGGGGTCCGAATCCAGAACGTCGATGAAGGCATCGCCGAGAGCCTCGGACTCGGGACGCCCCGCGGCGCGCTCGTTGCCGGCATCGACGACAAGGGCCCGGCGAAACCCGCCGGGATCAAGGCCGGCGACGTGATCGTCAAGTTCGACGGCAAGGACGTCAAGGAATCGCGCGACCTGCCGAAGATCGTCGCATCCACCCCGGTCGGCAAGGATGTTCAGGTCGGCATCGTGCGTGATGGAAGGGACCAGGACTTGACCGTGAAGCTGGGCCGGCTCGACGACACGGAAAAGCTCGCTGCGCTGGAAAAAGGGCCGAGCGAAGACCTGCCGAAGAGCGCGGTTCAGAGCGCGCTCGGCATGGAACTCTCCATGCTGTCCGACGACGTGCGCAAGAAATTTTCGATCAAGGATACGGTGAAGGGCGTTGCGGTGATGGCCGTGGATCCCAATTCGTCCGCCAGTGACAAGGCGATCAAGCCGGGCGACGTGGTGGTCGAGATCAACCAGATCGCCGTGACCGACCCGGCGGACGTCGCGTTGAAGATCAAGGCGATCAAGGATACAGGGAAGAAGACCGCACTGCTGCTCGTGTCCAACGGGCAGGGCGAAGTTCGTTACATCGCCCTCGCGTTGGAGTAGGCGTGGTCATCCCGGGGGCTTTAGCCGCTCGGGAGCCACTTCGAAGCCAACCTTCAGGGATGCCCGGGCCGCCGGGCCGGCGCCCGGGACCGATGCTGACCCTCCTCCAGGAACTCGCTCCGCTCGTAGCCTTGCAGGAAGAGCAGCGCGGTGAGGTCCGCATGGTCGATGCGGGCCCGCGCGGCTTCGGCGACGGCCGGTTTGGCATGGAACGCGACCCCGAGCCCCGCTTCGGCCAACATGGCGAGGTCGTTTGCGCCATCGCCGACCGCCATTGTCGCATCGGGCGTCAGGTGCAGCTTCGCGCGGAGCGCCACCAGGCGCTCAAGCTTGGCCTCGCGGCCGAGGATCGGTTCCACTACGCTACCCGAGAGCTTGCCTGCCTCGACCAGAAGCCTATTGGCGCAATGCTCGTCGAAGCCGAGCCGGGACGATACCGACCCCGTAAAGAGCGTGAAGCCGCCCGAAACGAGAGCGCAATAAGCCCCGTTGGCCCGCATGGTCTTGACTAGGGTCGCGCTGCCGGGCGTCATCGTAATGCGCTCGGCGAGCACCTGATCGACGATGACGACCGGCAGTCCCTTCAATAGGGCCACCCGTTCGCGCAAGGCCGGCTCGAAGGCGGTCTCGCCCCGCATGGCGCGTTCCGTGATCGAGGCGACCCGCGCCTTCAAGCCTGCGAAATCGGCCAGTTCGTCGATGCATTCCTGGCCGATCATCGTCGAATCCATGTCGGCCAGCAGCAACGCCTTGCGCCGCCCTTCCGCCGGTTGGATCACGGCGTCGATGGCCTGATCGCCCAGCAGGGACGCGATCTCGGCCCGGATGCCGGGCAGGGCATCGCTCGGAACCGAAAAAGCGATGTCGGCCGCGACGCCGCGATCGAGCCAGCGCGGCGGGCCCTGGGCCGTCAAGACCTTTCCCAGCAGCTTGAACAGGGGTGCGTCGAGTTCGGCGTGGCCTTTACGCGCCACGAGCGTCGCGACACAAGATGGGGAATCGGAGATCATCAGGGCAGGGATGGTGGAACAGGAACGGGCGATCCTCATCGCAGGCCCGACCGCGAGCGGCAAGTCCGCGCTGGCCTTGCGCCTTGCGGAACGGCATCGCGGGACGGTGATCAACGCGGATTCGATGGCGGTCTATCGCGACCTGGCGATCTTGACCGGGCGCCCGACCCCGGCGGACCTGGAGCGTGCGCCCCACCGTCTTTACGGCCATGTCGACGCGGCCACGCCCTATTCGGTCGGCCGTTGGCTCGACGAGGCCGGGCAAGCGATCCGGATCGCCCGCGCGGCGGCCCGAGTGCCCATCGTGGTCGGCGGGACGGGGCTCTACTTCAAGGCTCTGACGCAAGGGATCTCCGAAATCCCGGCCGTGCCCGACCCCGTTCGGGCGCGGGTACGGGCCGAAGCGGAAGGCCGCTCTGCTGCCGAACTGCACGATCGGCTCGTCCGGTGCGATCCCGAGACCGCGGCGCGATTGCGGCCGACCGACCCGCAGCGGATCCTGCGGGCGCTTGAAGTGTTCGAAGCGACCGGACGGCCGCTTGCCGCTTTCCAGGGAATGCGCGCGTCGCCCTCGTTGCCCGACGGGAGCTTCGTCGGCGTCGTCATCGCGCCCGACCGGGAGCAGCTTCGGGAGGTGATCGACCGCCGGTTCGAAGCCATGATGGCGGCTGGCGCGCTCGACGAAGTGCGAACGCTGGCGGCCCGCGGACTGAGCAGCACCCTGCCGGCCATGGGGGCGCTCGGCGTTCCGCCGCTCATCGACCACCTCGAAGGGCTGATCAGGCTCGAGGCAGCCGTACAGGCCGCGAAGGCACAAACGCGCGCCTACGCCAAACGTCAGATGACTTTCGCGCGCCACCAATTGCCGGGCTTTGCCTGGATGCCGCCGGACGAGGCGGAGGCGATACTGGACGCCGCCTTCCTGGCCAAGTGAGCGACGACCTATTCCGCCGCTACCGCGGCGACGTGCCGGCGCTTGGCCTTCGCGGCGCTCGCCTTGGCGGCGTCCGACACCTGAAACATTTCGAGATTTTCGAGCTCGTCGTCGGGCACCGGCGTCAG
Source organism: Hyphomicrobiales bacterium (assembly GCA_038199665.1). GTDB lineage: Bacteria > Pseudomonadota > Alphaproteobacteria > Rhizobiales > Beijerinckiaceae > Lichenihabitans. The sequence continues at coordinate 5,434 of JBBPYT010000216.1, read as the reverse complement.
GGCGAGATCCATGTATTGGCGCCGGTTGGGATCGGCCTTGATGGCGCGGCGCACCCGGCTCATGCGCCACACGAGCCTGCCGATCGCCACGTGCTTGGCCACGACCTCGGCGATGTATCTGGGATAGAACAGGAGGGGGTTCTCCATAGGAAAACCGGGCCGGCGATCGGTGCGCACCCTGCGGCGCAGGTATCCCCCTTCGAGCGGGTGGATCTTCTCGACCGTCACGCAGCCATAGAACCAGATCAGCAGGAACAGCATCTTGCCCGGGCTGATGCCCACTGCGCCGCCGCGGCGCATCACCGTCTCCATGTGTTCGGGCGTGTAATAGGTTTCCCAGGCAAGCCGATAGGCGTGCTCCCATTGCTCCTTCGACATCAAGGGATGGGCCGTGGTGACGTGTTCCAGGTCGTATTTGTTCATGTCGGGGTCCATGGGAACCCCCGCCATCAGCAGTTTCTTGTGGTCTTCGGAGCCGGGCAACGGCGTCAGGCAGAAGAACTCGAGCAGGTCGAGCGGCAGTTCGCGCTGGATGATCTTGATGTCGCGGACAATCGTCTCGGGCGTGTCGCTGGGAAAGCCGAGGATGTAGCCGGCGTAGGTGAAGCAGCCGACCTTCTTCCATTGCAGCAGCATGGTCCGGTATTCGGAAATGCGGTTCTGCTTTTTCTTGGCGCCGACGAGGCTGTCCGGATTGATGTTCTCGAGACCGAGGAACACACGGGTGACGCCGGCGCGCGCCGCCTTCTCGATGAAGCGCGGAATGCGGTGGCAGAGCGTGTCCACCTGGACGACGAAATGGAAGCGCAGACCTTCCTGCTCGCGCATCTCGATGAGCCGGTCGAACATCGGCTCCCAATTCTTGTTGCGGGCGAGGTTGTCGTCGGTGATGAAGAAGTGGTCGATGCCTTGGGCGAGGTTGAGCCGGATGATGCGCTCCACGTCGGCGGGCGACCGGTAGCGCGACTTGCGCCCTTGGACGTTGATGATGGTGCAGAACGAGCATTGGAACGGGCAGCCGCGGCCGGCGTCGAAGCTCGTCAGACGACCGCCGGTGCGCTCGATGCGGGCAGCGGGCAGCAGCGGCGTCGGCACGCCTTCGAGCCCCGGCAGATCGTTCATGAAATTGTAGACGGGCTGCAGCGCCCCGGCGAAGGCATCGCGCAGCACCGTCTCGAAGCGTCCTTCGGCTTCGCCCGCGAAGAGCGAGATGCCAAGGTCCTGCGCGGCCAGGAGGTCGGCTGGCACTTCGGGCAGCATGGCGAGGCACCCCGAAACGTGGAACCCGCCGATCGCAACGTTGACGCCGGCCTTCCGCAAGGGTCGGGCGATGTCGATGGCCCGAGGGAACTGGTTGGATTGCACGCCGACCAGCGCCACCAGACCGTATCCGCCGCCATTCTTGATGGCGCGGGCGATCCGCTCCGGGCGGATGCGGGTGTTGGTCTCGTCGAAGGCCAGGATTTCGATGTCGACGTCGTTGCCGAGGATCTTCCGCTCGACGCAGTCGAGCGCCAGACCGTTCAACACCGCCAGCGTATTCGAAGGGATGGCGGAACGCATCCACTGGATCACGTAGCCGTTGTCGTCGTAGTGCGACGGCTTGACGAGGACGAGCGTGAACTTTCGACGCGTGAAGGGTGCGAGCATCAACAAGTCCTGGAACGGCGCACGGCGACCGGAATCAAAACGAACCGTTCGAGGTTCGCGACGACAAGTCAAGCGGTTACAACGGATAGGTTTCCGGCAGCCCCCCTGGCAAGTCCGAAACGAGGCCGTGCGATACTTCTATGGAACCGTGTTGCTTTTGTGTGCGTCCTGTTGAGCCGAGTTGTTTGCTTGGGAGCGGGCTGCCCAAGCTCAATGCCGGAAGTAGAACATTTGTACGAGGGTCAGCAGGATCTCGGCCACGATGAGCAGGATGATGGTGGCTTCAAGCCGCGTGGCGCGATCGGCCTCGATCACCTCGGTCAAGGCGCGGGCCGTCCCCTCGACGACTTCGATCTTGCGCTTCAAGGTGAGCGTGCGCTCCTTGAGCTCGTATTCGTCCTCGACGCGCGCATAGAGCCGCTCGAGGTCAGGCCGGTCCCAGAGAACGTCCGGCTTTTCTTCGATGGCGACGCTGCCCGACACCCGGTGCTGCACGAGGAGCGCCTGGCCGATCAGCCGCAGCATGGCGCGCCGGGTGCTCGGCGGGCGGCCGGTGCGGCTCAGGGCCGCCGCAAAGGGCTCGACGATGTCGAGCACCGCATTGACCTCGCGCTCGTCGCGGGCAAGCGACACGTTCTTGGCGAGGCCGTCGGCGATCACCAGCAGGCGCTGCGGCGACAGATCTTTCACCTGGATGGGGCCGCCCGGCGAGATCTGGTCGGCTCCTTCGGGGGATATTTCGAGGATGGCGCTCTCGTCGTCGACCCGCTCCCGCTCGCCTGATATCCGAGGCTTGATCTGCCGCAGGAAATCGTCCTCCTCGACCGGCGAGAGGCCGACCAGGACCGCCACCCCGAATCGGTACAAGGCGACGAAACCCGAATGTCCCACGCTGAAGGCCAAAGGGTTCACCGAAATGGTGTCGGGCCGTTCGAGGCCTGCCGCATCGAGCCGGGCGCCGAGCGCCAGCGCCCGCGCGGTCACGCGGCGAGTTCCAGGCTTGAGCCCGATGGGCTGGACGTCGGACATGCCGAAGCTCTATCGGATTTCGTCGCTCGGATGAAGGCGGCAAGCCGCCCGGGGCGATCGGGTCTGGATGGAAGCCCATGCGAGAACCACATCGATACTTATTGCGAGGCGCGTGCAGCCCGAAAGGAGTGGCCATGGTCGAAGTGAGCGAGGCGATTGCTGCAGCGGCAGGGCGGCACGGCCTCAGCGAAGGGGCCGTGCGGGCCCTGTGGGACGCGCTTGTGGCCGGGCGCGGCGCCCAGGCGCAGTTCAGCCACCCGGATCTGGGCGGCATGGGCCAATGGTCCGGCGGCATGGTGCAGATCGGCGATATGTTCAACAATGCCCTCAAGGCCAAAGTCGCGGCCGCCTGTGCGGATCTGGCGCTTCTGGCGGCGCGCACCGGCGGCGAAGCGTCTTCTGCCCCGTTCCAATCGCAGCGGCAGGGAGGTTTGCGTCAAAGCAACGATAATTTTTCGAGCGGAGGTCGAAGTTCCGGCCCCAGTGAGAACCGTGGCGGCCCTTGGTGGCCGGCCCACCTCGGCCAGCCCTCCTCGAGCGGGGCTCAGAACGACACGCGCTACGCCTGCTTCCCGGACCAGCGCCGGCTGGCGGTGGAGCGTGGCGGGGTGGTCACGGTCTACGACACCGGCGAGCACCGTATTTCCGGCTTTTCGCAACAGCAGAGCACCAGCTCCTCCATGGCCTTCACGAGCCAGACCGGACCGGTGATGCTGGAGAGCCTGAAGGTGGTTCCGATCTGAAGGAGGAGAGCGATGAGGGCGGCAGCGAAGCTTGACGTTCCGGTCCGTACCGGCGGCTGCTTTTGCGGGACGGTGCGTTACGAAGCGCGCGGAAAACCCTTCCACGAGACGCTCTGCCACTGCTCGGACTGCCGCCGCGCCGCGGGTGCGCCCAACGTGGCCTGGTTCAGCGTTCTTCGTGCCGCCTTCCGGTTCACAGCGGGCGAGCCCAAGCTCTTCCGCTCGAGCACGCGGGCGATCCGCCGGTTCTGTCCGGACTGCGGTACCCAGCTGACCTTCGAGGCCGACGCGCTGCCGGATGAACTCGACATCACGATCGCCAGCCTCGACGAGCCGAACGACGTGCCGCCACACGATCACACCCGCGTCGGCAGCCGCCTCGCTTGGGACGTGATCGCCGACGGCCTGCCGGCGCGGGCGCCGGAGTAGCTCACACCATCTTCCGGATCTCGCTTTTGAGCAGCTTGCCGGTCGCGGTGTGGGGCAGGGCGTCCACCACGCGGACTTCGGTCGGGATGCACCATTTGGCGACCTTGCCGTCGTAATGGGCCAGAGCATCCGTCGCGGTGAAGGTTTTGCCGTCGTTCGGCACGACGAACAGCACCGGGCGTTCGCCCCATTTCGGGTCGGGACGGGCCACGACCGCCGCTTCGCGCACGGACGGATGCGACACGGCAATGTTCTCGAGTTCGATCGAGCCGATCCATTCGCCGCCCGATTTGATGACATCCTTGGTCCGATCGACGATCTCAACGAAGCCGTCCTGGTCGAGCGTGACCACGTCCCCGGTGTCGAACCAGCCGGGCTCGGCGAAGGCTTCGTCGTTTTCCGAGGCGAAATAGCCGGCCGCCACGGTCGGGCCGCGGATCATCAGCCGGCCGAAGGTTTTGCCGTCGCGCGGCACCTCCCGCCTGTCCGGGCCCAAAACCTTGAGCTCGATGCCGGTGAGCGGCCGCCCCTGTTTGCGGCCCAGCGCCCGCCGGGCCTCGGCCGGCAGGTGGTGGTGCTTGCGCTTGGGCTGGCAGGCCAGCGCCACGGGGCTCGATTCCGTCATGCCCCAGGCATGCACGACGTCCACGCCGAGGGCAGCGAAGCGCTCGATCATCACCGGCGGGCAGGCGGAACCGCCGATCCCGACCTTGCGCAGACTGCCCAGCGTCTCGCCGTGCGCCGCCACCCATTCCAGCAACCCCGTCCACACGGTAGGCACGCCGGCCGTCATGGTGACGCCCTCGCTCGCAATGAGGCCATGCAGGCTCGTGCCGTCGAGCTTCGCACCGGGCAGCACCAGCTTGGCGCCCACCAGGATCGACGCATAGGGCAGGCCCCAGGCGTTCACATGGAACATGGGAACCACCGGCATCGCCGAGTCGGCCGCCGCCAGCCCGAACGAGTCGGGCATGCAGACCGCCATGGCGTGCAGGACGCAGGACCGGTGGCTGTAGAGCACGCCCTTGGGGGCCCCCGTCGTTCCCGACGTGTAGCAGAGGCCGCAGGCTGTCCTTTCGTCGAGCTGCGGCCACTCGAAGACGTTGGGCTGCCCTTCGATCAGCTCTTCGTAGCAGAGCAGGTCGGGAAAGCGCGCCGACACCGGCATGCGGCTGCGGTCCGCCAGGATCACGATGGCTTCGACGCCCTGCAGCCGCTCGGCAAGCTTCTCGATGAGGCCCAGCATGTCGGGTTCGACGAAGAGGACGCGATCCCCCGCATGCTCGATGATGCCGGCGATCTGATCGGGAAACAGGCGCGGGTTGATGGTGTGGGACACGAAGCCCGCCCCGGAAACCGCGTAAAGCAGTTCGAGGTGGCGATGGCCGTTCCAGGCCAGCGTGCCGACGCGGTCGCCGGCCCTAAGCCCGAGACGATGCAGCGCATGGGCGAGCTGCTGGCTGCGGCGCCAGAAATCCTCGTAGGTGTAGCGGTGGATCGCGCCCTCGGCGGTTCGGGAAACGATCTCGGTATCGCCATGGGTCTTCACCGCGTTCCGCAACATGGATGAAACCAGGAGCGGA
>JBBPYT010000215.1:0-2620 GCA_038199665.1 Hyphomicrobiales bacterium | reverse complement strand
TATGTGGACCGTATGTCGGTGGCCGAGGAGGTGGCGCAGTCGCGGCGGCTATTCGCCCAGAACGGCTGGCCGGTGATCGACGTCACGCGCCGTTCGATCGAGGAGACGGCGGCCGCCATCATCGATCTGCACAAGGTGCATCGCATGAAGTTCATCGCCCAGGCATGAACCTGACGCGGGCAGGACGTACAGATCGGCGGTCGATCCGGAGGCACGGGTGGGCGCCCATTCTACCTTTGCGACCTGTTGCGCGCCATCTCTGCCGCGAGCTCGATGGCCGCGATCAGGCTGTCCGGCCGAGCGACGCCGCGCCCCGCGATGTCGAGCGCCGTGCCGTGGTCCGGCGAAGTGCGCACGACCGGGAGGCCCAAGGTCACGTTGACGCCCTGGTCGAAGTCTAGGGTCTTGACCGGGATCAGCGCCTGATCGTGGTACATGCACACCGCAACATCATATCGGGCCCGCGCCCGGGGGTGGAACATCGTGTCCGCGGGGAGCGGTCCCGCCACGTCGAACCCCATCGACCTCAGGCGTCCGAGGGCCGGCGCGACGATGTCGCGGTCCTCGAGCCCCATCGACCCGTCTTCGCCGGCGTGCGGGTTCAGCCCGGCGACCGCGATGCGCGGTTCGGCAATCCGGAAATCCTTCCGCAGCCCATCGGCGACCACCCGGACCGTGTCGATGATGAGCTCGGGCGTCAAAGCCCCGGGGACGGATGACAGCGGCATATGGATCGTCACGGGAACGACGCGCAATTCCGGTGAGGAGATCATCATCACGGGCCGCGGCGCGCCGGTCAAAGCGGCCAGGAATTCGGTATGGCCCGGGTGGGTAAAGCCCGCGGCGTACAAGGTGCCTTTTTGTATCGGGTTGGTGACGACGGCCAAGGCCTCGCCCGCGAGGGCGAACCCCACCGCCCGGCGAATGCTCTCGATCACCGCAGCGCTGTTGGCCGGATCAGGCCGACCCGCCTTCAACCTCAATGGACTGCTCAGCGGGAGCACCGGGAGCCACGACCGGAAGCCAGCGGCGGCTTCGGCAGGCGTGTCGACGGTTCGGACCGGACAGCCCGGATCGGCCTTGGCGACCCGCTCCGCATCGTCCAGCAGAAAAAATGCGGGACCGGCATCGTGCAGTCGACACCACGCCTTGCAGGCGATTTCCGCCCCGATGCCGGCGGGCTCCCCCATGGTGACCGCGATCGGCCGTTCCGATGCCAAGCTGCACCCGTGTTGGCAAGCCCGCCAGCGCGAGCCTCTTCGAAGGCCGACATCGCACGTAAAGTCCGGCGCCGCAACGCCGACCCCTGAGACTGGCAGGCCGCGGAGATCAGCACCTGGGAGGCACCGATCGAGTAAAAGTGTCGGTGGTCGGATAAGGCTTCTTCCAGGTTTGAACGTTAACAGCGCACTCCTGCGTCGGTTTTCGGGAGGCCTTTATGGACAGCGGCGAGTCGATCCGGCTGCGGGACTTATACGATTATTCGATTCTCGACACGCCGCCGGAGCCCAACTTCGACCGCATCACCCATCTGGCTGCGACGATCTTCGAGAAGCCGGTGTGCACCTTGAGCCTGGCGGATACCGAGCGCCACTGGTTCAAGTCCCGGCATGGAGCGCAGGCGACCGAAATGCTGCGTCCGATGTCGTTCTGCGATCACACGATCGCCGGCGATGGCGTTTTCGTGGTGCCCGATACACAGTTGGACAGCCGGTTCCAAGCGGCGCCCTGCGTCAGCGAAGCGCCGCATTTCCGCTTTTACGCAGGTGCGCCGCTGATAACCCCGAACGGGTCGCGCATAGGCGCTCTTTGCGTGCTCGACACCGTGCCGCATAAAGACTTTGGCGACGACAAACGCAGTATCCTGGCGAACCTGGCCCATACGGCGGTCGAACTGCTCGAAGCCCGCTCGCGTCAGATCCAACTGTCGCGATGCACCGCAAAGATCGCCCACATGGCGTGCCACGACCCCCTGACGGGCCTGGGCAACCGTCGCCTGCTCGATCAGCTGATGGGCGAAGCCGTCGCCCCAGTCGAGGGAGGGGAGCAGGTCGTCGTGCATTATCTCGACCTCGACGGTTTCAAGGCCGTGAACGATTGCTTCGGTCATGCCGCAGGTGATCTGCTGCTCCGGCAAGTTGCGGACAGGCTGCGCGCCAGTCTCCACGCGACCGATCAAGTGGCGCGGATCGGCGGCGATGAGTTCGCTATCGTGCAGAAGGGAGTGCATGCCGCTCAGCGTGCCGGGGCCTTTGCCGAGCGGCTGATCGAGGCGATTGCCCGGCCCTTCGAGATAAACGGACACCGCATAACGATCGGCGCAAGTATCGGCATCGCGGTCGGCGACGATCCAGCGGCACAGTTCGAACAGATGCTGAATCAGGCCGATCACGCGCTTTACCGTGCCAAGGCCGAAGGCCGCGGACATTTTGTCCTCAATCCGATGGTCGGGAAGGCCGCATGCTCAGGACCGGCGCCGGGCTCGCCAGGCTTGTCGAGCCCGAGTGACACGACCCATTTGGCAGCCTCGCCAGGGAATGCGATCATCCGCGCGCAGGCCAAGGGAGCGACCCTCGATGCTCGCCAGCCGACAGCCCAAGGTTGAACCTTGCAGTGATGT
>JBBPYT010000214.1:0-4960 GCA_038199665.1 Hyphomicrobiales bacterium | reverse complement strand
GAGCGCTACGCGCTCGGTCATGCCGAGCACGGCTCCGCCCTTGCCCTCGCGGTCGACGGATCCTGACCCTGTCTCCCCGGTCGGTCGCTAACCCGAGTTGTGCCCGCCATGACTGCGCTGCCAAAACACCCGATTTCGCTGCTGCTCGCCGATGTCGACGGCACGCTCGTCACCGAGCAGAAGATTTTGACCGACCGCGCCAAGGCCGCGGTGCGTGCTTTGCGGGATCAGGGGATCCGGTTCGCCATCACCAGCGGGCGGCCGCCTCGCGGCATGGCGATGCTGATCGAGCCCTTGGCCATCGACACGGCCATCGCCGGATTCAATGGTGGGGCCATGGTCAAGCCCGATCTTTCGGTGATCGAGGAAAAGACGATTCTACCCGAGGTAGCGCGCCAAGCCATCGAGTTGATCCGTCAACACGGTCTGGATGTGTGGCTCTATACGGCAAAGGACTGGTTCGTGATGGCCCGCAAGGCGCCGCATGTCGACCGTGAAGCCTGGACGGTGAAGTTCGAGCCGCAAGTGGTGGAAGCCTTCGCGGCGGCAGACCTCGAGCGGGCGGTCAAGATCGTAGGCGTGAGCGACGACCGGCCGCTGGTGGAAACGTGCGAGAAAGACGTGCAGCAGGCATTGGGCGACAAGGTTTCGGCCGCCCGCTCGCAGCCCTACTACCTCGACGTGACTCACCCAGAAGCCAACAAGGGCATGGTGGTGGAAACCCTTTCCAAGATGCTGTCGATACCGCCGGAAGAGATCGCCACGATCGGCGACATGCCGAACGACGTTCTCATGTTCCGGAAAAGCGGCTTCAGCATCGCCATGGGCAATGCCGGCGACGACGTGAAACGCCAGGCCTCGGCCGTGACCGATGGCTACAACGACGAAGGTTTCGCCAAGGCGGTCGAAAACCTGCTCCTCCGGGCAGACCATCGGCCCCAGCAGTCCACATAGCCATGGCGCAACTTCTGATCGCCCCTTCCATTCTGTCGGCCGACTTCGGGCGACTCGCCGACGAGGTGCAATTCGTCGATCAGGCGGGTGCGGATTGGATCCATGTCGACGTGATGGACGGGCGCTTCGTGCCGAACATCACGATGGGCCCCGCGATCGTCGAAGCCGTACGGCGCGCCACCAGCAAGCCCCTCAACGTCCACCTGATGATCGTCGAGCCGGAGCACTTCATCGGGGCATTCGCGGAGGCCGGTGCCGATCATATCGTCATTCAGGCCGAGCCGACCTCGACCATCCATCTGCACCGCGTGCTCGGCCAGATCCGCGAGGCCGGCAAGCAGGCGGGCGTCGCGCTGAACCCGGCAAGCCCGATTGTGTTCATCGAACACGTGCTACGCCTGTGCGACATCGTACTGGTCATGACGGTCAACCCCGGATTCGGGGGACAGTCTTTCCTGGTCGAAACGCTACCCAAGATCCGCGCCCTGAAGGCGCTCTGCCGGGAACGGGACCTGCATCCGCGCATAGAGGTCGACGGCGGCATCAATGCCGAGACGATCGGCGCCGCAGTCGAGGCCGGAGCCGATGTCTGCGTGGCCGGGTCCTACATCTTCGAAGCGCCGGACTACGCGCAGGCCATTACGCGCCTGCGAGCCGGCGCCGAGCGGCAGCGGACCCGAGTGGAGGAACCTCGATGATTGCGCCGAAGGTCAGTTCCGGTTCCATGACCGTCTACAAGGACCCCGACGTGCTGGCCGACGAGGTCGCGAGTTGGCTGATCGCGAAAGCCGCGGGCCGGCGCAGCTTCGCCATATGTCTTTCTGGCGGCTCGACCCCGAAGCGCCTCTACGAGAAGCTTGCAAGCGCCGTCTACATCGAGCGGTTTCCATGGGATCGGACCCATTGGTTTTGGGGCGATGAGCGGTTCGTCGCGGCGGACGATCCCGAAAGCAACTACCGTATGACCCGTCGCGCCATGTTCACCAGGGCACCCGTGCCGCACGAGAACATCCATCGCGTCGTCACCGAGGTGGCCGACGCCGACCTCGCGGCCGCCAACTACGATCGTATGCTCAAGGAGTTCTACGGCGCAGACCAGCTCGACGAACGCCGGCCGCTGTTCGACGTCACCCTGCTGGGGCTTGGCCCGGACGGGCATACGGCCTCGCTTATCCCCGGGGAGCCGGTGCTCGAGGAGCGTGAAAAATGGGTTGCAGCCGTGTCGCACGGCCGCCCGGAAGCGCGCATCACTCTGACGTATCCGCCGCTCGAAAGCAGCGGCGCGATCGCGTTTCTGGTGACTGGCGCCGACAAGCGCGACATGCTCGCCCACGTCCGGTCGGGCGCCGATGACGTGCCCGCGGGGCGGCTGCGGTCCAATGCCGAAAGCCACTGGTTCGTGGACCGCGCCGCTGCGGGCGATTGAACGATCCAATTGTAACCATCCGTGAGGAACACAGCCATGAGCACGTCGCGCGTCGATGAAATCCTGTCATGGTATGGCTCGGAAAATCCGGGCGTGCTGACGAATCTGGCGCGGATCATGAACCATGGGCGGCTTGCCGGGACCGGCAAGTTCGTCATTCTGCCCGTCGACCAGGGATTCGAGCACGGTCCGGCCCGCTCCTTCGCGCCGAATCCGCCATCCTACAATCCGCTCTACCACTACGAACTGGCACACGAAGCCGGCTGCAACGCCTATGCGGCACCGCTCGGCTTCCTCGAAGCCGGCGCGCGCGAGTTCGCCGGGAAAGTTCCACTCATTCTCAAGGTCAACGACCACGATCTCACGGTCGACGAGAGCGATCCGACCCAGGCGCTCACGGGCACGATCCCGGCCGCCCTGCGACTCGGCTGTTGCGCCGTTGGCTTCACCATCTATCCGGGGTCGACCCAGCGGCTGCACATGTATGGGCAGATCCGTTCGCTTGCCGAAGAAGCCAAGAGGTACGGGCTGGCCGTGATCATCTGGTCCTATGCGCGAGGATCGGTCCTTTCGAAGGAAGGGCAGACCGCGATCGACATCATCGGCTATGCGGCCCACATCGCGGCCCAGCTCGGTGCCAACATCGTGAAGGTCAAGCTCCCGTCGGCCCACATCGAGCAGCCGGCCGCCAAGAAGGTCTACGAGGCGCAGTCGATTCCTGTGGCAACGCAGGCCGATCGGGTCCGCCATGTGGTGAAATGCACCTTCGACGGGCGGCGGATCGTGATCTTCTCCGGCGGCGAACACACCGAAGACGCCACCCTGCTCGACGAGATCCGCGCCGTTCAGGCGGGCGGCGGATTCGGCTCGATCATCGGCCGCAATTCGTTTCAGCGGCCCAAGGCGGACGCGATCAGGATCCTGAACCAGATCATGGACATCTACGCCGGGAAGGCGTGATCACGTGCGCCCACGGGGTCGCTCCTCCTCCCGCCACAAGGCGATTCCGCCCGTGATGCCGGCATCGTTGGACACGAGGGTCGCGTTGGCGGGCAGCGGCGGCTCTACCTTCTCGCTATTGCCGCCGCCGATATAGATCCGATCGTAGTGGATGAGGCTCTCCAGGGTGGCGATCACCTTGCGGACCCGCTTGTTCCACCGCTTCCTGCCGACCTTCTGCAAGGCAACGCGGCCGATGTATTCATTGTAGGATTTCTTGCCGTGCACCGGGTGGTGCGCAAATTCCATGTGCGGCGCCGGCCTCCCGTCCTGGAACAATGCCGTGCCGGCTCCGGTGCCGAGGGTCAGCACGAACTCAAGGCCGTGTCCCGAGATCACGCCGTAGCCCTGGACCTCGGCGTCGTTCAAGACGCGAGCAGGCTTGCCGAGAACCTTGCTCAGCGCGGTCGCAAGATCGAAACCGCTCCATTCAGGATCGGGGAAGTGCGGCGCCGTGATCACGTGCCCGTCGCGAACCGCTCCCGGAAAGCCGGCCGATATGCGATCGTAGGCCGGGAGATCCTCTGTCATGGCTTGCAACTCGTTCACCATCGTGGCGGGCGGACAGGGATGCGGCGTCGGTCGCCACACTTTGTCGTGCACCATCTTGCCGGACGCATCGAGCACGGAGCATTTGAGGCCGGTTCCACCAATGTCGATGGACAGCGTCCGAGCGCCGCTCGGTCCGCGCTGCTTCGTGCGAACCGCAATACCGGTTTCTGTCATCTGTTCTCTCCTGCTCGACGTGGCTGTGCACACGCACCTTCGCCTCGTAGAGCCTATCACCTGTTTACCGCAAGCCGCCGCATTGCTGCGATAGGCTTTGAATCCCCGGTCGCAGGTCTTAAGGAACGACCGGAGCGCAGTTCAGGGCAGAGGATGAGCCTGAGGGCTTTCGAAATTCCCGCAGTCGAAAACACGCCTCACCCGGAAGCGAGACTCGAGCTTGTCGCTCGACGCGGCGAGATCGCGGCTGCGCCAGAGTCTCAGCGGCCTGCGGCGCGATTGGATGTCGTCCCACAACACGGCTTGCAACCACTGCCGCGGCGCCCCGGTGCGGCCTCCATCGCTGGCCTGGTCGCGGCCGCGTTGGGGCTTCATGCGGTTTTCGCAGTCCTGTTCGTTCTTCTTCTCGATTGGCGGGTGCTGGAGCAAACGACCGAGCGGGAGATCCCGGTCGAGATTGTGGCGCAGATGCCGAATCAAACGAAATCGCCTGCCAAGGGTGCATCCGCCAAGCCGTGGCAGGCCGCAATGGAGCCAGACGCCGGGCAAGCGGCACCCACCACTCGACAGGAGGCCGCACCCCCGCCCTCGCCGCGGATGGTCGCCCCCCCGCCCGAGCCGTTGCGCGCCGCTACCCAGGCCGAAGAGAACAGGCCGGCGAATCGCGTACCGGACCCGCCGAAGCCGGACCAGCCTGCGCCACCACCCGTCCAAGCTCCGAAAATCATAGCTTCCGCCCAGGCCGACGTTTCCGTTCCGAGCACAGCAAACATCAAGGCCGATGCGGCGCCTCAGCCGAAATCGACACGGGCCGAGCCCAAGCCGGGGTCGCCCGCCGATCTGACGGCCGCGCTG
>JBBPYT010000213.1:0-4531 GCA_038199665.1 Hyphomicrobiales bacterium | reverse complement strand
CCGCTTCGGTTTGCACCGAAGCGGCGGCCTTTTGCGTCAACGTCGTCGACTGGCGGTCCACGACGTTTCGGTGCATGGGCGACATCCGACCAGTCGGCGCCATTGTCGGTCGCTGACGTGGAGAGCCCGGGATCCTTGGCGAGATCCTGGCAAGCAAAGTATCGCTGCGCAACCGCGACTTGAATCGTAGTCGCCGCAGCCGACCGGTATTCGGCAAAGGCGCCGGTCGAAGCACGAGGACCGATCATAGGAGGTCCTTCGGAGCGCTCTCAGGTTACCTGCTGCAGCACGTTGAATATGTCGGAGACCGAGTAGACTGCCGCCTTGAGTTCCGGCGCCACACTGGTGAGGTCCGTGATCAGCTTGGTCCTGATCCCCTCGTCCCGAAGTCCCCAGACGAGGGGGGCGTAGTCCCCGTCGCCGGCGACCAGCACCAGAAAATCCGGCTTCAGGCGAGCGCAGACCAGGGCGAGCTTGATCATCAGTCGCTGGTCGTCGCTATGCTTCACGCCATCGCCCGCCGGCTTGGCGGGCGCTTCGATGACATTGAGTCCTTGATGCATCAGTGCGGTACTGACCTTCTGGTAGTTCTCGAACGATCTTCTGAAATCCTCATCCGCAGCCGAAGCTGGCGGAAACCGCACGACAGGACCAAACATATCGATGACTTCGTCGCCTTCGCCTTCGATGAGTTCTCGGATCTGTAGGTAAGGAAATTTGAAATCCACGTTTCTCGCCCGCAGAGAATGATATACGAACTGCGTGTCGATTCCGATTATGTTTTTCATCCTTGTCTGCCTGATTTTTAATCCATAGGTCAAAAGAAACGAACCCGGCGAGGAGTGATAAGAGGGTTGAGCATCATTGCTTCGCCGTCCAGCCTTTTTTGCCGATATGCCGCCGGGTCGAGGCGATTGTCCGATGCTGCGGGACCTAAGTCACCCTCATCTTATCCCTTTGACAACCAGCACGATGGCAATGACCCAGAGCGCCAAGGTGAGCCAGCGCACGCGTTTGGCTTCGGCCCGGGCGATCGCTTCAACGGTTTCGCCCGAGAGCCCCAGGCCCTCTTCGGCAGCGTCTTCGAGCGACGAAACGATCCTTTCCGCCCGCATCAGGATTTCCGGCAGGGCCAAGCTCGATCGCGCGAACGCCAACAGGCTCGACGCCGCATCGCCCATCTTGCCGGCAGGTCCCAGATTGTCCTCGATCCAACTGCGCACGACGGGTTCCGACGTCGCCCACATGTCGAGCTTGGGGTCGAGCGTGCGCCCCACACCCTCCACGACCACCATGGTCTTCTGCAGCATCACGAGTTCGGTGCGTGTACGCATGTCGAAGAGGGCGGTGATCTCGAACAGCAGCGTGAGCAGTTTAGCCATCGAAATCTGATCGGCGGTACGCGAATGGATCGGCTCGCCGATCGCCCGGATCGCCTGGGCGAAATCCTCGACCCGATAAGTGTGCGGCACATATCCGGCCTTGAAGTGCACTTCCGCCACACGGCGATAGTCGCGGGTGATGAAACCGTAAAGGATCTCGGCCAGGAAACGCCGCTCCTTGAGCCCCAGGCGTCCCATGATGCCGAAGTCGACAGCCGTGAGCCGTCCTTGAGGATCGACGAACAGGTTGCCCTGGTGCATGTCGGCGTGAAAAAGCCCGTCGCGCATGGCGTGGCGAAGGAAGGCCTGGATGACCGTACGGCCGAGTGCAGGGAGGTCGAAGCCGCGCTCCTTCAGGCTGACCACATCCGACAGCGAGGTGCCGTCTACCCACTCGAGTGTCAGCACCTCCTTGGCGGTCAGGTCCCAGTCGATGGCGGGCACATGAAAGTCGGGATCGGCCTCGACGTTCTCGGCAAACTCCGAGGCGGCCGCGGCTTCGATGCGGAAATCCATTTCCATGGTGACCGAACGCGCCAGCGTATCCACCACCTCGACGAGCTTCAGGCGCTTGGCCTGCGGCGACCAGCGCTCCGCCAGGCGCGCCGCGAAATACATGTCGGACAGGTCGCGCCTGAAGCGACGTTCGATGCCCGGCCTCATGATCTTGACCGCAACGTCGCCGCCCCCTCGCTTTTCCGTGAGGCGCGCTCTGTGTACCTGGGCGATGGAGGCGGCCGCGACCGGTTCGCTGAAGCTGGTGAAGGTCTCGCCGATCGGCCGGCCGAAGGCCGCTTCGAACGTCTGCACGGCCACGCTGCGTGGGAAGGCCGGAACCCGGTCCTGCAGGCGTTCGAGATCCCTCACGGCTGCTACGCCCACGACGTCCGGACGAGTGGCGAGAAACTGCCCGAGCTTGACATAGGACGGACCGAGCCTGACCACCGCCGCGACCAGCCCTGCCGTTCCGCCATGGACGCGCGCCCGGCCGAGAAGTTTCGCAAGCGCCAACGCCAGACGCCCTTCGACCGGAACAGCGTGGGCATCCACGTCCGAAAACACGCCTTCCCGCGCCAGAACGAAACCGGCGCGCCCCAGGCGTATGACGTGGCCGAGCGTCGCGAACATCCGCTATAGTTTCCAGGCCGAATGGATCGCCACGACTCCACCGGTCAATCGGGTGACCTTGACATGCCGGAAGCCCGCCTCGGCGATCATCTCGGAGAAAGCGTCGACGTCGGGAAAACGCCGGATCGACTCGACGAGATAGCGGTAAGGCTCGCCGTCGCCGGCGATCAGCTTGCCCATCGCCGGGATGAGGTTGAACGAGAAGGCGTCGTACACCCGGTCGAAGCCGGGCACGTCGACGCGGGAAAACTCCAGGCAGAGGAAATGGCCGCCGCGCCTGAGCGTCCGATAGGCTTCGGCCAGCGCCAGCGGGATCCGCGGAACGTTGCGGATACCGAACGCAATCGTATAGCAGTCGTAAGATCGGTCGGGCAGCGGCAGAGCCTCGGCATTGCCGGCCACGAAGCGAAGCTCACGCGCCTCCGCGCCCAAACGGCTGCGGCCCACTTGAAGCATCTCCGGGTTGATATCGAGGATGGTGACTTCGGTGCGGGCACCGCCGGCCGCGACGACCCGACGTGCCACGTCGCCCGTGCCGCCCGCCACATCGAGATGCCGGAACAGTCCCCGGCGCGACGGCTTCACCAGCGAAACGAGCACATCTTTCCACACACGATGTAGGCCGCCCGACATCATGTCGTTCATGATATCGTATCGGTCGGCGACCCTGCGGAACACGTCGTCGACGAGATGCTGCTTCGAATCGAACCTGACGTCGGTGAAACCGAAGTGAGTGGTTTCGGTACTGGCGGATCGGCGATAAGGAGGCGAGGACGTCATCGGGCCCTTGTGAAACACGGAACGGCATGGCGCAAAGGCATGCCGGCCCCTATCTGTCAACGAGATCCGACGCTTTAGCATCATGCCCGAACTTCCCGAAGTCGAAACCGTGCGCCGGGGGCTGGCTGAGGCCATGACCGGCGCCACCTTCCGCCGCGTGCGGCAAAACCGGCTCGATCTGCGCTTTCCGTTCCCCGAACGCTTCGTCGAACGGCTCCTCGGGCGGCGTATCGAGGCCGTGGGCCGACGTGCCAAATATCTCATGATCGACCTCGACGACGGAACGGTGCTGGCGTCGCACCTCGGCATGACGGGATCGTTCCGGATCGAGGCCGGAGCCGAAAATGTGCCCGGCCGATACCACTACACCCAGGCTCCGGCGGGTCCGCACGACCATGTTCGTTTCGAGTTCGATACGGGAATCGCGATCACCTACAACGATCCACGCCGTTTTGGCTTCATGACCCTTGTGCCGCGATTTGAGGTCGAAGGACACGCCCTGTTCCGTGATATCGGAATCGAGCCCTTGAGCGAGGCTTTCGACGGGGCGGCGCTCGCGCCGCTGCTGGCCGGCAAGAATGCGCCACTCAAAGCGGCGCTACTCGATCAGCGGCTCGTCGCCGGACTTGGCAATATCTATGCCTGCGAGGCGCTGCATCGCGCCGGACTATCGCCCCGGCGCGTGGCGGCCACGCTGGCCCGCAAGGACGGCTCGCCGACCATGCGCGCGCACCGGTTGGCGGCCACTATCCGGCAGGTGTTGCGCGAAGCCGTCGAGGCTGGAGGATCGACCTTGCGGGACTATCGGCAGGCCGATGGCTCGCTCGGCACGTTTCAGCACGGATTCAGGGCTTACGGCCGCGAGGGCGGCCCTTGCATGACGCATAACTGTCGCGGCACCATTCAGCGCATCGTGCAATCCGGCCGCTCGACCTTCTTTTGCGCCCAGTGTCAGCGGTGAGGCCGAGGATCACCCAGCGTGCTTTTGGCTGGGGACGCATGTCGAGCCGACAGGCTCCGAAGCGACGCGAAATTCTTAGAATAAAATCATCGTTGCTTAATGCCGAAATATCAGATCGACGCAAGACACCATTGAAAACGGGGTCAGATCCAACAGGGACGGGCCCGTCAGGTGCTGACGACCGCGTCGATCGCGGCGTGCGTTTGCGAGCCCGAGCCGAATGCCGAAAGGATCTTTTCCCGGAAAGATGACGAGATTTCTTCCTCGACATTGGCCTGCT
>JBBPYT010000212.1:0-6952 GCA_038199665.1 Hyphomicrobiales bacterium | reverse complement strand
GCGTGCCCGTCCATCGCGCCTTGATCGAGCTTGGATTCCTGGCATTCGTCGCGAAGGCGAAACCCAAGGGTCGCCTGTTCCCCGACATCGAACCGGGAGCGGACGGGTACTTCAGCTACAACTTCTCGAAGTGGTGGGGCCGTTACAGCCGGCATGTCGGGTTCTGGGAGGTCAAGACGGCATTCCACTCCTTCCGGCATACATTCATCGACGGGATGCGGAACGCCAAGGTCCCCGAAGCCTTCTACTTTCGTATGGCGGTGCCTCGTCGGCTCGCTCCCGCCTACGACCGCAAGAGGTCAAGGTCTCGCTCAGAACGAGCGATGCCGCCATTGTAGCAATGCACGATAGCGGACGCGGTAAGCGGCTCTGCTTTCGCGCCCGTCGGGCCTCGGATTGGGGACGGCCGAGCGAGCTGCGAGAGAGCCGGGTTCCGAGCTTCACTTCAAACTGGCGTGTGCCGCTTTGATGGCCTGCAGTTCCGGGGTCATTCCCCGCGCGACCGCGATCGCCCTGGCCGCCGCGAGGTGTCGGAGCGAGGCAGCCAGGTCGAGCCGTCGTGCGCAAAGTGCGAGGACGCGTCGAGCACCTGCTTCGAAAGCCCTGTAGCCATGTTTCCGTGCCAAGCTCAGCGCCTCTGCTGCCGGCACCGCAGCGCCGGCGCGGCCGGCGGCGTGTAAGGTTTCCGCTTTGATCAGCAGCCCGTACGTACTCGTCCACCGGAGCTGCATCTCGGTGCAGCCGGCGATGGCACGATCGAGCAGGTCGATAGCTTCGTCGTGGCGTCCGTCCAGCATGTATGCGTGGCCGAGCAGCGCGTGGTGCCACTGCACCACCATCGGAAGACCGCAGCGCTCCCCAAAATCGATGTCCCAGGTGATCAACGGCAACGCCGATCTCGCATCACGGCGCGCGAGTAGCGTCCGCGCGAGGTGATAGTTTGCGACCTGCATATCCCAAGGAATGCCGGTGTCGGCGGCGACGGTCTGTGCCTCCGCCCCACGAGCGAGCGCCTCCTCCCACAGACCGAGCTGTCCGAGAGCGTCGCCGAGGACCGCGAGGCCATCGACGGCTAGTGTGCCGCTGCTGCCCACTGCCGCCATGCGCAGCCCGTGCAAGTAGACCTCGGCATCCACCATCAGCTCGGCGACAGCCGAGCGGTACTCGCCAGCGAACAGGAAGGAAAGACCTTGAACGAAACGCGCGACCGACGAAAGCTCCCTGTCTTCGAGCTTTGCAGCAATCCGAGCCGCATCGCGGCCATAGCGGAGGGCACGACGCATCGTACCACCGAAGATAGTCTCGACATGGGCCCGCTGCGCGCAGAGCTCGCAAGTCAGTTGACCGAGGCCGAAGCGGGCGGCGCTCGTCTCGGCGTCCCGCAGTTCGGTCATCACGCGGGGCGTATCTCCCATCGTCAGATATGCCCACCCGCGGGCCCGGCGGAGATCGATCATGGCGGCCTGGGCGTGCATGTCGTCAGCAACGTGGCCGCCGGCCTCGATGGCCTTCGCGATCAACGCCAGCCCTTCGGTGTTGGCCGCGCGATCGAGTGCAACCTTGCCGGCCAAGCCGTAGTAGTGGAGGGCCTTGGCCCACAGTCCGGCGGCGGCCGCGTGCTGCGCAGTCTCCTCGGCTGCAGCCGGCACACCATCATTTTCGATCGCCGCTAGAAGGCGAGCATGGATGGTCCGTCGACGGCTCTTGAGAAGGCTTTCGTACGCGGCATCCCGCACAAGAGCATGCTTGAAGCTGTAGCTTGCCTCGGGTGGCGTGCCCCGGCGGAACAACAGCTCTGCCTCGCAAAGCTGTTCAAGGCCCCGGCATAGGTCTGTCTCGGGCTTGTCGACGATGGCCGCGAGCAGCCTGTGATCGAATTCCCGGCCGATGCAAGCGGCAATTTGAGCTACCTCCTTCTGCCCGGGCAAGCGATCGAGGCGAGCCATGAGCGTGTCGTGCAGCGAGGCGGGAACGTCGAGCGTGCCATCGGCGTGCACAAGAGCCGAACCTCGTTCGACTAGTGCCTTGCTCAACTCCTCGACAAATAGCGGTACACCATCGGTGCGGCTCAGGATCGTGTCCAGAAGGGGGGTTTCTGCTTGGCCACCGGACACCGTCGAGGCAATCATGGCGGCCACAGCGGCCCGGCCAAGGCGGCCCAGCATCAACCGCGTGAGGTGCGGCGGATTCGGCATGGGTGGCAGACCCTCGGGGCGGCTGGTGATCACCATGAGAATAGCCGACGAGGCCATGCGGTCCGACAGCAAGCGGACCAGTTCGAGAGTGCTCGCATCAGCCCAGTGCGCGTCCTCGAGCACGACGAGGAGCGGTCGTCGGGCCGCCAGGCCGAGCAGATGCTGGAGCAGGACCGACAGGAGCGAAGATCGCTGTGCTTCGGGGCTGAGTTCGGACATCGGATAACGCGATACCGGTGCGATACCGAGCACGGCTGCCAGCAAAGGCACGCCCTCCGCAGCATCGACACCGGACTCGGCGAACTGCTGCTCCAACGCGGCCACCGTCACATCGGGTGGTCCGTGAGCGAAATCCTGGAGCACCGGCTGCAGCGGCGTGCCCCAATGGAAAGGAGAGCATTGCCAATGGATCTCAACATACTCTTCCGCCGAAATGGCGTCTCGCAGCCCGCGGAGCAGGCGCGACTTTCCAATGCCGGCCTCCCCGACGAGGACGAACGCCTGTCCTTCTCCGCCGCAAGCGTCTTCCCAGCGTTGAAGCAGCAGCGCCTGTTCTTTTTCGCGTCCGACCATAGGTGCGAGCGCACCGCCGAGGTGCGCCTCGAAACGGCCTCGAAGTGTGGCCTCGCCGAGCACTCGCCAGGCGGGAAGCGTCTTCTCGAAACCCTTGATCTGCACCTGGCCGAGAGGGGCCAGCGCGAACAGGCCGCCCAGCAGCCGCCGTGTCGCTTCGGCTATCAGGACCCCACCGGGCGGGGCCAGCGCCTGTAGCCGGGCGGCGAGGCTCAGCGTCTCACCGACCGCCGTTTCTTCCCGCGCTGCGCCTTCACCAATGATCTCGCCGACGACCACCATGCCGGTCGCGATGCCTGCGCGCGCCGCCAACGCGGTATTGGCCGGCGTAACCAGTCGACCTATGAGGAACACAATTTTCAGAGCCGCCCGAACCGCCCGCTCGGCCTCGTCCTCGTGCGTCCGCGGCCAACCGAAATAGGCAAGCGTGCCGTCGCCCATCAGCTTCGCGACATAGCCCTCGAAGCGATTGATCTCGCCGGCCACGGTTTTCTGGTAGACATGCAGCACTTCGCTCATGTCTTCCGGATCCAGCCGGGCCGCCAGCGCGGTCGAGTCGACGAGATCAACGAACATCACTGTCAGTTGACGGCGTTCTGCGCCGCCTGGCTGAGCCAGTTCTCGCGACAAGGTGGCCCAGGGCTGTGTATCCAGACCGGCTATGGCCTCCAGCAATCTCTTTCGATGGCCGAGAGACGCGATGCCCAATTCCTTGAGATCGTCAACGGAGAGATCCCGCAGCAGGGACTCATCAATGTGATTTTCGGAAAAGAGCTGGGCGTAGCGAGAGAGCCCTAGCCGAGCCAGCCAGGATGGGACGTCCATCATGGGGCCGCGCGCCGGCATCACCGCCTCCCACTATGCAGGATATCAATGTACGGATGCTTGGGCAATCTGCCCCGAGCGGCGGTGTCGATAGCGAATGGTATCCGGAATTTGGAGCGGGCGATATGCCCGGATCCAGGTCCGGAGGGTCGCATGCTACCGGAGGCTTGGATGGTCCGGATCACCGATGCGATTTCATTGCATCGATCGAAGAAGCTGAGCTGCGAGGATGCTGCGACGCTATCAGGGATGGGCGAGCATTTCCGCCGTTTGCGGACGCCGATGAAGCGGAGGGCGCGGAAGGGATCATTGCTCACCGGCGTTGGCGTGCATCGGGCCGTCGTGCGCCGGCGGACGAGATCGAATGGGTGATGGAAGAGTTCCGCACGCACTATCTCGACTTCACGGCCAAGCACTTTTGATGAGGCGATCGTGAACCGGCCGATGGCCAGCGGAGAACCGTTCAAGCGCGCTGGCCGAAAGCCCGAAGGTCGGTCCTCGATCGATGTTCCTTGCTCATTGGAGAGGATCGGGCCGGTTAGTAACCGGCCCGATCTGCCCATCGTAAAAGAAACGGGGCAGCGCCGCTGCGTGCGGTCGTGGTCGGGACGGATCGATTAGTTGAGGTGCCTGCGGGACTATCCAGGGCCGAGACAGCCGGACAGATCTCGACCGGAGGGGCATGAAAAACGCGGCCTCAGGACTCAGCACCGATGTCGACCAGCTTTGGTCGACCAGGATGGCCGCCGCGCAAGCGGGTGACCGGGTGGCTTATGAGGCTCTGCTGAGGGATTGTGTTCCTCAGGTGAAGCGGGTCGTAGGCCGCACCGGTGTTCGGCCGGAAAGCGTCGATGATGTGACCCAGAACGTGCTGCTTACCGTGCATCTGGCGCGGCATACCTATGACCCCGATCGGAGCTTCATTGCTTGGCTGAATTCGATCGCGCAACGCCGCGCCATCGATCACCTCCGCCAGCGCGGGCGCCGGGAACTGCGCGAAGTCTTCGATCAGGCACGTTACGAGGCCTATCCCGATGGGGACGCGACGCCGGAGGGCGCCTGGGTGGCCGAAGGCCGGAGCCAGGACTTGAGGAATGCCGTCGCGAGTCTGTCGCCTGGACAGCGGGAAGCGGTCGAGTTCCTCGCTCTGCGCCAACTCTCTCTGGTTGAGGCAGCGACAGAGACGGGCAAAACCAAAGGTGCGTTGAAGGTGAACCTGCATCGCGCGCTCAGAGCCCTGCGCCAACGCTTTGACAGGCCGGAGTGAAGCCATGTCGAGCGTCGAAAGCCTGGACCGCATGATCGAGGAGCTCGGCGCCGATCTCGCGCCCGTCCGGCGCCTTCGGCCGCCCGCCGTTCGCGCGGCGCTGTGGCTCGGCTTCATGGCGATCCTGAGCGGGATCATGGCCTATTTCGCCGACCTCCCCGGGATCGCGCACCGGCTGATGGTCACTCCCGACATGTGGCTGGCGGTCCTGGGCTCGACCCTGACCGCGGGGCTGGGCGCGGTCTCGGCCTTTCAGCTCAGCGTGCCGGGCCGCGGCCCCTGGTGGGCCCTTCTGCCCGTTCCGAGTCTCGTCACGTGGGTCGCGGCCAGCGGCATGGGTTGCCTCAGAACGTGGATCATCCCGGATACGCACGAGGCCTCGATGGACGAAACGCGGGTCTGCTTCAGCTTCATCGCCGCGGTTTCCATTCCCCTTTCCATGCTGATGGTTCTTTTGATCCGGCGCGCCTATCCGCTGCACCCGAACCTCACCGCGGCGGTGGGCGGCCTGGCGATCGCCGCAGGTGCGGCGACGCTGCTGAACTTCTTCCATCCCTATGATGCATCTGTCACCGACCTGGCCATTCATCTGATCGCAATCTCGATCGTCGTAGCGCTGAACCAGCTGTTTACGCGCCGCGGGCTTGGGCCGCTGACGCCAAGGCTGCTCCGGTTCGGGTTGGCGAGAAGGATCACTGGCTGACACGCGTGCCATTCTGAGCGTCGATGCTCGACGATGTACCCAACCGTGGGTTCGGTCGAAACGCATGAACGGCGACAGTGCTCGGCTGAAACGGAGCAAGCACCGTCAGAGCGGAAACCGATCTGCGGCTACGCCATCAAAGGTCACACGCTCGGCCCAGAACCTACATGCTCTCTCTCGTGCTGTTCCAACTCGGCCACCAGAGCCTCGGCCTCCTTCAAATCGGGAGTGTCGA
This sequence comes from Hyphomicrobiales bacterium, assembly GCA_038199665.1. Lineage (GTDB taxonomy): Bacteria > Pseudomonadota > Alphaproteobacteria > Rhizobiales > Beijerinckiaceae > Lichenihabitans. The sequence continues at coordinate 1,154 of JBBPYT010000212.1, read as the reverse complement.
AAGCTTCCTTAAAACACCCGTACACGGCAGCGATCAGATGCCCTGCCGCTTGGTGTCGCCCCTGATCGCGCAGCACCGCCCATTGGCGCTATGCAGGAAAGTGGGTGACGACGACAGGAAGACGGCGGCGCTCTTTAGAGGCCCAGCTTGCCAAGCTTTGCTCGCACGCGTCTGCAATCCGCCGAGTCTGCCACCGCATAACCTGCGATAAAGCTATGCAATTCAGGCGCGATCCGCCGTTTTAATTTTTAATACGCGGGAACTACCATCCGTCTTTCGGATTCATCTTGGCGTTGCAATGCGGATTGCATCCCGAACAGAACCTATCGCGGCACGGAAGTCGGCGCAGGAAAAATTGTGGTCTCCAGGGACGAACTGGGACCTCACAATTTCAAAGGCTGACGCTGAACACCTCATCTCGCGAAACGGGGATACTGATGGTACCGGCGTCGACACCACCCCCTACGAAACCGAGCACCCCGACGCCAAGGTCGCTCAGCTGGCAAGGTGACGGCGATACTCGACTGGCCGGTCCCGCCGCGGCGTATCGGCTTGCATCGCGTGCTCGCTTATTTTGAGCTGCAGCCCTACGATCCTTAGGTCGTGGCCAGGGAGGATCAGATGGCGGAAAGCGTCTACAAGGTCGTCGAGCTAATCGGCACCAGCACCGAGTCATGGGAAAGGGCCGCCAAAGTGGCGGTGGAAAGAGCAGCGGAGACCCTACGGGATCTTCGTATCGCGGAAGTCATCGAGCAGGACGTGCAGCTCAAGGACGGGAAGGTCGAGCTTTACCGGACCAAGCTGAAGGTGTCCTTCAAATACGAGGCCGGGGAAGAGTAGCTCGGTGAGATGGTTCCAAGGTCGCAGTTCAATAGGAGAGCCCCGCACAGCTCAGGGAGCGGGCGGGGCTTTGTCCTCCACAGGGCGGCCGAGCGGCCGGTTGCTCACGCCCCACATGTTTTTGGTGATGTCTTATATCGGGGTTCAATGGCGGTCATTGTCGGCCGGGAAACGAAGCTTCAATACTTGCTGAACCGCGGCTCCGAGAGCGAATCATAGCCACGCACCTGGTAACCTTTCAGCAGCATGTTGTATCAGGGCCCGGTTGTCTCGAACTCCCCGACGACGGACATCCAAGAACGAACTAATGTATC